>JABFSD010000522.1 GCA_013140935.1 Acidobacteriota bacterium | reverse complement strand
CACGAAAACTGGAGCGGCTACCGGCGAACTCGTCAACCCCGCGAGCGCAGCGCCTGCGGTAAAACCCGCTGCGGTGACCAGTGACGAAGCGAAACAAAAGGCTTCGGTGACAGCCGAACCGGCAGAAGCCGCTCCGCCAGAAGTGAAACCAGAAGCGAAACCCGATGCGACACCGATAGATCGGTCAACGGCACCGGGCGAAAGCGTCGCTGAAAAGACACTGCCGCTGTTTTCGTTTTCCGCTTTGCAATGGACGTTGACGCCTCCGCCCGAAATCAAATCGGCGTTCGGACGTGCGTTAATGGCTGATCTGAATTTCGCGTTGCCGACGGCTCCGGTCATCAAACCTGCCGCAGACAGCGCGATAAAACAATAAAACGCGTTCCGTAGCTCCACCTTCAGATAGCGGAAAGTCGTTCCTTGCCTGAAGGGTTATTTGAAAAGTCGAGAATCCCTAAGCTCCATCGGAGCGGCCTGTTTATAGCAATAGGTTCGGCGATTCCCTCAAGCTCCGTGAGGAGCGACATGTGACACATGCCGCTCCTACGGAGCTTAGGGGCTATCGCATCTTCGTTCTATAAACAGGTCGCTCCTAACGGAGCTAAAGAACCCGCGACTTTCAAATTACGGCTTAAACGAACGCGCACCTCAAGGAGTTTTTCCGTATGCAAATGTGCAAGCCATCTGCCCGCCGCCGCGTCGATGAACGCGGTTCGATTCTCGGTATGTCGGCGATAGCCATGCTCGCCCTGCTTGGTGCAGTCGGTCTGGGCATAGACATCAGCCACACCTATTCGATTGCAGCAGAATTGCAAAATGCGGCAGATGCGGCGGCGCTGGCGGGCGCTTCGGCATTGAACAGCGGCACCACCGGCATTGACGGTGCGGTAACACGCGCCACTAGAGAAATGAACCGCTTCGAGTTTAACCACACGACTATCGGATCGGACTTCGTCGTTTCTTTCGGCACGACTCTTTCTACGTTTAACAACGGCGATGGGCTGGGCATAGATGCGGCTAAAGGAGATGCCTCAAACGTAAAGTTCGTCAAAATCCGTGTACCAGCTAAAACGGTCGCAACGGTTGCGGCGCGTGCCGTGCTGCAAGCCTTCTCAAACGCTGAGGTAGCCGAATTTGCAGTGTCGCGTTCGGCAGTAGCAGGACAATCGGTAGATTTATCCGGGGTCTGTCATTTTGTGCCGATTACGATGGTGCAAGACGGAATCAATGATTTACCGGTATTGATTGGCTCGCCATGCAGCCAAAAGAAAACCTTTGAACCCGAATGTGCCTATAAAATCAAACTGGGATCGGCGAACGGAAATTCAATTAGCGCCGGGGATTTTCTGGTGCTTTCGCCTGCCGGTGATCGCGGTGGCGCTGATGTAAAAAGACGATTGGGCTTTGGGGTGGATATTTGCGCCAATATAAACGCAAGCCTTGGGCTGGACACTGCTCCCGGCACAAAAGCAGGCCCGGTTAGCAAAGGGCTTAACACGCGGTTTGATGATTTTAAGGGGGTAGGTCAAGAGCTTACTCCTGAGTTAGTTCCTCCCGATAAAAATATAAAAGCAGGCGATACCTTTTCTTATACTCAATATAAAAACGCGACTCCAGGCAGCGCTGACTTTGAAGCCGCCAAGAGTAGCCCCTCACAGGCGGATCGTCGTGTACTCATATTACCCATTGTGAACGCAAACAGCTTTGATAAATCAAAAAGTGAAGTGAAAGTGGCATCCTTTGGTGCATTTTTCATGCGCACCCCTGTATCAGAGGGAAAAGGAGAGTTCATTGCTGAATTCGTTAAGGATAAGGTCGTCATCGGCAACGGCTATTACACGCCAGGAGGCCAACCCATTCCCGGTCTGACCGTACCCGTGCTGTATCGCTAACTTCGTCTTATGAAACGCAACGCCCTTTCAACGAAGCACACACGACGCCGCGAGCGTGGGATTCAACTGATCGAAGTCGTGCTGGTAATGCCGCTGTTGTTATTGCTGTTGGCGGCAACGGCGGAATTCGGGCGGTACTTTTACACTTACGCGGCGCTCACGCGCGCAACTGAAATTTCGGTGCGCTATTTGTCGAGCCGTTTGCTGACCGACGGCGAGAAAGCGACGGCAAAGGCCCTTGCGGCCTGCGGCAAAACAGCGTGCGGCAATAGCGACACGCGGGTCGCGTCGGGTTTGGAACCGAGCGATGTCACGGTCACGACGCTGCTAGGCGAAGGCAGCGCGACGCGGCCTGAACGGGTAACGGTAAGCATCACTTACAACGGCTATCAACCCGTGTTCAATCTGGCGAACTGGGTTGGCGGCAGTTGGTCGTCGCTCACCATGACGACGAGTACGACGATGCGCTATTTACTGGAAGACTAACCGGACGATTCCCAAGCGATTTATTGATGAGACGACGACACGAAAAACAACGAGGCGCGACGATGGTGGAATTTTCCATCGCGGCGCTCGTCTTTCTGACTGCGCTATTCGGCGTACTCGAAATCGCACGCATGCTCTGGACCTATAACGCCATCGCCGACGGCGTCAGACTAGGCGCGCGGTATGCGGCGATGAACTGCGCTGGCTCGACGACGGCAGTGAAAAACATGGTGATGTATGGCACGGCGGCAGCAGGGGAAACGCCGATCGTTCACGGCTTGACCGCCGATGACGTTACGGTCACTTACAGCAACGACATCAATGCGGGTGAAGTTGATTTCGGCGTCCGCCAGGGAACCGTGACGGTGAGTGTGGCGGGTTTCGACTTTGATTTTTTGCTTTTACCGGATGTGCTAGGCGACGTACTCACCTTTCCCACCTATACCGTTTCAATGGCAGGCGAGAGCGCGGGCTACGAACCGGGCGGAGCCGGTTGTGGTTAAACAGATCAAATACACACACAGGACGCACTGACTCCACCACGATGACCCAACCACGCTCCATCATCCTTCAAGCCCACGATCAAGCGACGGCGACGCATTTGTGCCGCGCGCTCGAAACCGATGCGCGCGTGCGCGTGACGGCGGTGATGCGTGAGCCGCAACAGATCGCCGAAGAAGTCGCGCGCCAGCGTCCAGCGTTGGTGTTGTTGATGTTGGGTGCGCAACCCGAACATACGTGGGCGCTGTGCCGCCACTTGCAACAGGTCGCGCCCGAAACGGCGGTGATCTGTGCTTCGCAAAATGCTTCGCCTGATTTGATTCTCGATACGTTGCGCAACGGCGCGCGCGAATTTTTGCGTTTGCCCGTGCGTCCCGAAGAGTTGCGGACGGTACTCGACCGCATTCTCGACCCGCCCGCAACGAACCAGTCGTTGGGCCAGTCGTTGGGTCAGCCGTTGGCCGCGCCGTCACGCAACGGGCGCGTAGTCGCAGTGTTTTCTCCGCGCGGCGGATGCGGTACGTCATTCATCGCATCGAACCTTGCGGTAGGCTTGAATGCACAGACCGTTTTGCTCGATTTGAATTTGCAGGCGAGCAGCCACGATTTGCTCTTCGGCCTCAAGTCGCGTTTCTCGTGGGTAGACCTCGTCGAAAACCGCGCCCGCGTTGACGATCAAATGCTGGCGAGCCTGCTGGTGAATTACAACGAACGCCTCTCGCTGTTGGCCGCGCCCGCGCAAGCCGAAGACGCCGAAGTCGTAACGGCAGACCAGATGCGCCAAGCCATCGCCGCCTTGCGTACGCGCTTCGCGTTCGTCGTGCTGGATGTGATGCACAGTTTCGATGCGCTCACGCTCGCCGCACTCGACGAAGCCGACGACATCCTGCTCGTCTTAGGCCCTGACATCGTAGCGGTGCGCGCCGCCCAACGCGCGCTCACGCTCTTTCAACGGCTGGGTTATCCGCGCGAGAAAATCAAACTCTTACTCAATCGCGCCAATCAACACAGCGAACTTGACCTGCGCGAAATCGAACGCGCGCTCGGCTTGCCGATGACGAGTTTGATTTCCGACGACTATCGCACGGTCGTGGCTTCGTTGAATCTGGGACAACCGCTGTTGGCTGCGCCTCAAGTCACGCCGCTCGGCGCTGAGTTGCAACAACTGATCGCCGCGTGCGGCTGGCCTTTTGTCGGACAACTCAATCAATCGAAACGCGGCTTGCTCGATGTGATCTTGCGCCGCAACACCGCGCCCGTCGCCACCGAAGCCCCACCGCCCCCAACAACCCGACCGTTAAACGCGACCAAGCCGCTGGTTGCGCCCACACCGCCCCCTGAACACCCACGTACTGCGCCGCTGCGCAATGAACAAGACGAATACACCGCGAAAACATTTTGAATTTATTTTCGGCGTGTAGCGCGGATTACTAATCCGCGCTACACGCCGATGGCGACGATATGGCTTTACGAGATCGGTTAAAAACAACGAATAGCGGCCCCGTGCCGCGTTACGGCGAAGCGTCTGCCGCGCCCAAACCGAACGGCTATCACGAAATCAAAGCGCGTTTGCACGGCATGCTGATTGACCGCATGGATTTGGCGCAGCTCAACGTGTTGACGCCGCAGGAAACGCACGTGCAAGTCGCGCACATCGCCAATGCGTTGCTCACCGAAGAAGACCTGTTGCTTTCGCAAACCGACCGCGAACGCCTGGTCGAAGAATTGCGCCATGAACTCTTCGGCCTCGGCCCGCTCGAACCGTTGCTGGCCGATCCAACCATCTCTGACATCTTGGTCAATTCGCCGCACCAGGTTTATGTCGAACGCGGCGGCAAACTCGAACGCACGAACGTGACCTTCAACGACAACGAACACGTGATTCGCGTCATCGAGCGCATCGTGACTTCGGTCGGACGCCGCATTGACGAGGGTTCGCCGATGGTGGACGCGCGCCTGCCCGACGGTTCGCGCGTCAATGCGGTGATTCCGCCGGTGATGCTGGATGGGGCGACGCTTTCGATTCGGCGGTTCGGCGCGCAACCGCTGCGCATCAACGATCTGATTCGCAAAGGCGCGCTGCCGCTCGAAATCGCGCAGTTGCTCGAAATGTGCGTCAAGGCGCGGTTGAACATCGTCGTCTCAGGCGGCACGGGCGCGGGCAAAACGACGCTGCTCAATTCCCTTTCGGCGTTCATTCCGTCGAGCGAACGCATTGTGACCATCGAAGATTCCGCCGAACTCTTGATGCAACAGCAACACGTGCTGCGCATGGAAACCCGTCCGCCCAACGTCGAAGGGCGCGGCGAAATCACGCAACGCGATCTGGTCAAGAACGCGCTGCGCATGCGTCCCGACCGCATCGTCGTCGGCGAAGTCCGCAGCGGCGAGGCCGTAGACATGTTGCAAGCGATGAATACGGGCCACGACGGTTCGCTCACGACGATTCACGCGAACACTCCGCCCGACGCGCTGACGCGGCTCGAAACGATGGTACAAATGGCAGGCATGCGCATGTCTGACGGAGCCATTCGCCAACAGATCGTCGCGGCGATTGATTTGATCGTACAGGTCGCGCGCTTCAGCGACGGCACGCGCCGCGTGACTTCATTGACCGAAGTGCAGGGCTTGAAACGCAAACAGTTTCAGACGCTGGAAATTTTTCGCTACGAACGGCAAGGCATTGATGAGCAAGAGCGCGTCGTCGGGCGCTTTCGCTTTGGCGGCGTGCGTCCGCACTTTGCCGAACGGCTGGCGGCGGGCGGGCTGTTTTTGCCGCCGGGCTTTTTCGATGAACCAACCTTGTAGGGCGGGTTAGTAACCCGCCCTACATTCAGAACGAATTATGATCAGTTTTTTCGTTTTTCTCTTTTGTTTATGCGCCGTCTATACGGTGTATCTGTTCTCGACGCGCAAGGCGACGGCGCGGCGCGCGCGCGTGGGCGAACGCTTGACCGAAGCCTTGAAGGATGCGCAGGGCGACAACGCGCCGCGCGCCCAACTCGCGCGTTCGGTGGCGTTGAGCGAGATGGCGTGGCTCGACCGCTGGCTCAAAAAGAACGATACCGCGATGGAGCTGAAACGCCTGATCGAACAAGCCGACGTGCGGCTCACGGTCGGACGGCTGATCTGGTTCTCGCTGGCGGCGACCTTGTTAGGGATGTTGATGGCTTCGATGCTGGTGTCGGTGACGATGCTGATTGCGCTGTCGGGCTTGCTGGCCGGAGCCCTGCCTTACCTGCACTTGCTTTATAAACGCAAAAAACGCTTCGATAAGTTTTTGGCCGACTTGCCTGATGCGCTCGAAATGATCAGCCGCGCGCTCAGCGCCGGACACGGCTTTCAAGCCACGCTGCGACTGATTGCCGAAGAAATGCCCGAACCTATCGCGGGCGAATTCGGGCGCGTTTATGAAGAGCAATCCGTCGGTTTGTCGCTCAAGCATTCACTGCAAAATTTGATGCAGCGCGTCCCCCTGCTCGAACTCAAAATGTGCGCCATCGCCATGCTCGTGCAACGCGAAACGGGCGGCAATCTGGCCGAGTTGCTCGACACGTCGGCGCAAACCATCCGCGAACGCTTTCAAATCAAGGAAGACCTCAACACGCTCACTACCGGTTCACGCCTGTCGGCGATCATTCTGTGCGTGTTGCCCTTCATCGTCGTATTGATGATTTCCTGGATCAATCCGGGTTTTCTCGACCCCTTGTTTTACGACCCGCGCGGACACCGGCTGTTGGCCTTAGCCGCGATCTTGCAGGTTTGCGGTTTGTGGATGGTGCGGCGCATTTTGCGCATTCGCATCTGATGTGGCGCAGGCTGATGGTCTTTGAAGAATTAGTTTCACGACAGAATCTAATTAGCCACGGGGCGCACGGGGATCACGGGGAAAACCTTAACCTGTTGATTTCCCCCGTGATCCCCGTGTCCCCCGTGGCTGATACTGTTTGGTTAAATCAATTCTTCAAACACCATCAGTCCGCCCCCATAAAGAAGAGCATCGTTATGACCTTGATGATTCCGATTCTGGTATTTCTTTTTGTGACGCTGACGATTCTCAGTGTCTATTGGCTGTTGTTCCGTCCGGCGAACGCTACGACGCAACGCCTGCGCGATCTGGGCAGCCCGCTCAATGCGCCTGCCGCGCCCGTCATCAACGCCGCTCCCACCGTAGCCGAACGCATCGCCACGCCGCTCAATCGGGTCTTGCCCGCTTCGCCTGACGAATTGCGCACGCTGCAACGCAAGTTGATGTACGCGGGTTATCGCGCGCCGAGCGCCGCGCTGCTTTATCGTGGCATTCAGACGGTCTGCCTGATCGGATTCCCGCTCGTGACCTTCGGGGTATGCCAACTGTTGCAACGCCCTTTGAGCAAATCGCTCGGCTTCGTGATGTTGGCGCTGTTGATCGGCTATCTGCTGCCCCGCATCGTGCTGGATAAAATAACCGCTGAACGCCAACTGCATATTCAATGGGGGCTGGCCGACGCACTCGACCTGCTGACCGTCACCGTCGAAGCTGGGATGGATTTCAACGCCGCCCTCGTGCGCGTTTGCGAAGAGTTGCACACCGCACATCCCGTGCTGGCCGCTGAACTCGAACTGGTCAATCTCGAAATTCGCGTAGGCCGTTCGCGCGCGCAAGCCCTGCGCAATCTCGGCGAGCGCAACAACGTAGACGACCTGCGCGCGCTTTGCACGATGCTGATTCAGTCCGATCGTTTCGGCACTTCGGTCGGACGCGCCATTCGCGTTTACGCCCACACGCTGCGCACCAAACGCCGTCAGCGCGCCGAACAGGCGGCGCAAAAAGCGGCGGTGAAATTGCTGATGCCGCTGGCGCTCTTTTTATTTCCCACGTTGTTTATCGTCGTGCTGGGGCCAGCCTTTTTGACGCTGATGGATATGTTTTTCAAGAAGTAACAGAGGCTGTGGGGCAGGTTCCCAACCTGCCCCACAGCCTCTCAATCCGTATCACCGAATCGCCAGCGTCGTTTCGTTACTCAGCAAGCCATTCCTGCCAATGCGCAAACGATGCACGCCGCTCGGCAAGCCTACCGGCAACACGATATTCAACTGATTCAAGCCGATGAAACCGGGCGCGCGTCCGGCATAAATCACCGTCGTCGAAATGCCGTTGATAAACGCTGTCGTCGTGCCCGCGACATTCGCGCCTCCATCCGTCGCGTCTGCGCCCAAGCCCGTGATGTATAACGAAAAGACGTTTGCTTCGCCCGTCGTGCGCGCCGCCGCGATGGGCGGCAACGCGCCGGTGAAAGCGTCTACGGCAACGGCTGCGCCCAAGCCGTTGGCCGTGAAGGTGAACAGTGACGGCGCGGCGGGTTGGGCGACGGCGGGTGCTTGTTTGACGACGCCGTTGGGGTCGGTGAACTTAAACAACAAGGGGCCGGGATGCGTGCCGGGCGGAATCTGAAAATTGATTTGCGCGGGCGAGACGAAAAACAAGGGCGCGGGTCGTTCAACGCCTTTCACGTCCTGCACCATAATGCTCGCGCCGCCCAGCGAAGTCGGCAGCGGAATCGTATTGCCCGCGCGCGTTGCGTTCGCCAGATTCACGCCGAAGGCCGCCGCGATGGAATTCGGCGCAAGATCGGTGAAGGTATAACTCGCCGCCGATACGATCTTGGCGTTGGGAATGAGGGCGCTGAAATCTACGACAAACAGCCCGCCGTCGAGATCGCTCAACAACACGCGGTCAAGCCCAATGAAAGGATAAACGCCCCAGTTGCCCGTATAACAATCCACCGGACAATTGACCGGATCGGAAAAGGTGTCATATCCACCGAGATAAATCGGTGCCGCCGGGTTGCTGATGTCCCACAAGCGCGTGCCCGCCTGATACCACGAGACAAAAAGCAGATTGCCGACAATGATGGCATTGTGCGCGCTGTAACCATCGCGTTCGGCCACCAGTCCGATAGACGCCATATTGATCGTTGACAGCAAGCGCGGATTCGCGCCGTCTGACACGTCATAAAGCCGCACGTCGCCGCCCAGCGTCTCGCGGCAACTGGCGAGAATCTTGCCGTCATTGCTCGCCCACGAACTGTGCGAACCGCTGCCGCTATTGATCGTCGTCAAGCGGCGCGGCGCGGTCGTCGCCAGGTTCGTGATGTCGTAAACATCCATCGTGCCGCGCAAGCCTGACGTATACATCCGCCCGTTTTGCGCGAAGGTGTTATGCACGGCTTCGCCCGCCGTGTTGACCGTCACATTCCACTTGAAGACCGGTCGGGCCGGATCGCGTACGTCGAAGATTTTGATGACGCTCGTGCGCGAATCCGATTCGATCAGAAAGCCGTTATCGAGGTCCATTTCGTGTACGGTGGCAAAGCCCTGTTCGTTGGCCGTGATGCGGCTGAGCAACTGCGGATGAACGGGATCACTCACGTCAACGATGTGTACGCCCTCGGCGCTACGCGAATCGTCGCTCGAAAA
>JABFSD010000786.1 GCA_013140935.1 Acidobacteriota bacterium | reverse complement strand
CAACTGCACGCGAGCAATGACAATGTAAGTGTCAGCTTGATTTTTTTCATGGTGAACCTTGTTCCAATCAGTGACGAACCCAGAGGTTAGGCCTGCCGTGTTGTTCGTCTGGTTTTTTGTGGTGGTGGTATCCAAGCCAGAAAAAACTTGGACGATGAGACCGACCGCTAAGTAACAAAGTAACAAAGTAACAAAGTAACAAAGTAACAAAGTAACAAAGTAACAAAGTAACAAAGTAACAAAGTAACAAAGTAACAAGATGCAAATTACAGACCGAACCCGACTGGTCTGATTTTCATCACATTATCAGGGCTTTGCTGGTTAGAACCTCAAATTACGCTTGCTCTCTGTGACAAAAAACAACACTGCAATGACAGTTTTAGGGTTGCACTGTGGCAAAATTGTCTAAGGCTTTGTTTGAAAATAACTTGATGGTTTGGACGCCTCGTTTAGAGTACCGCCTTTAGGCGGAATCGGAGGCATTAGCCGACTTGCAAGTCGGCTAATGCCTCCGATTCCGCCTAAAGGCGGTACTCTAAACGAGGCGTCTGATTAATTTATTTCCGAACGAAGCCCATACGATTGAGCCTCATCGCTTAGGGTTCGAAATCGTCAAGTTATTTTCAAACAAATCCTAAGTGCTAAATGGGTTCAAGCGCGAGGTTATTGGTTCGCGTTGTTATGAGAGTGCGCTGCGGCGCGTTTGCCGCATTGATAACCCATAAGCCGTCAACGCAATCAGTGCCAACAGCAAAATGGCTGCGGGCGCGTAGTGAGGAAACTTTTGCAGCGCCGCGCCGATGAAATTCGAGTTGCCTGAGATGCGCTCTGCCAGCCAGCCCAACGCAGCGATAGCCGCGAGAAAAGCGCAACTCATTCGCACCCAAACATAGCTGGGCGTAAGGCTCAACAAAATCAGCCAGGGCATCGTCATCGCAATAATGAAAAGCTGCATCAGTTCAATCCCCAAATTTAAGCCTAGAATGCTCAAGGCCAACGGCCCCGTCGCCAGCTTCAAGTCAGACAAGACCGCAGCGAATGCCAACCCGTGAATCAGTCCGAAACCTGCCGCCACATAAATTTCTCTGCCGGGAAACAACGGGCGTAACGCGTGAAGAGCCGAAATCAAAATCGAAAACGCGACGAGAATTTCTACGGGCTGTGGCGGTAAACGCAGCCAGCCAATTGTATTGCGGTCAGCGTGCTGAACTGGATGGCATTGCGACAGTTGGCACCGCACGGCAGATTCGACCATTGCGCGCCAACGTCGTCGTATAAGTTTGTTCGAGCGTGGCTTGTTGCGTCGTCGTCAACAACGCTTTGAAAGCCAGCGCCTTAGTCACAACGTCGGCTGCGCCAGTGGGTGCGGCAGCGGCGCTATCGTCCGCAGCAACCGTCAGCGCGGGCGCTATTGGTTGGTAAGAAGCAGCGGCGTGTGCCGAGACAAGGTGAAAAGTTGAATACGCCGCGTAACCTAACGACAGCAGCGCAAAAAATGCGAACAGGATTTTTTCTCCTGCCTTACGAGTAAAGTGACTGGGAAAGCGATAGTCGAAATTGTTTTTCATGGTGGAAACCATCTACTGAAAAGTTCTCTGTGGGTCACTGCTTATGTTCAGAGAAATAAAGCTGCGTCTGGTTCGCTCTGGCAAGCAGCCGCGAGCGAAGGTGATCGTAAATCTTTCCATGTGCGAGGAGCACAGTCAGGAATTACGTAATTGCGACCAATAGCAGCTAGTGCTTCGGTAATGAGTCAGTTGATGGAGCTACACAGTGTAGCGGTTTGCAGATACCGCAGAGTGTAGGGCTACACTCTGCGCCGGATGAGCAAATTCGCCATAGTAATAAAACAATGAAAGCGGCGAACTGTTGCTTTTTAGCGTAAGGTCTGCCGCTTTCACTCAAGGTAAACTCGCGTTTCACCAGCAGAAAGCTGGCGGGCGCGGTTTTTATTTCGCAACGCGAAATTGTGATTGGCAATCTGCATGCCGCATGTCAAAAAAACTTCATTTAAGGTGTTTGCAACACTCGCTTTATCGCAAATGTTTGTTGAAAAATTCGAGCGTACGTTCCCATGAGAGTTTGGCCGAGGCTTCGTCATAACGCGGCGTCGTATCGTTATGGAAGCCATGCTGCTTGCCGTCATACATGTGAACGCCGTAAACCTTTTTGTTCGCCTTGAGCGCTTCTTCATAAGCGGCGATGCCCGCGTTGATGCGTTCGTCAGCGCCCGCGTATTGCAACAACAACGGCGCTGAAATTTTCGGCACGTCGGCGACACCGGCTTGGCGACCGTAATAGGCTACGCCCGCGTTCAGGTCTGCGCCTAAACGCACGGCCAGTTGGTTGACCATGCCGCCACCGAAACAGAAACCGACTGCGCCGAGCTTTTTCGTCGAATCAGGGCGCGCCTTTAACCATTGCGCCGCCGCGACGAAATCTTCGGTCATCTTGGTTCCATCAACGGTGCGAAAGGCCGCCGCGGCTTTTTCTTCGCTGCCCGGATAGCCACCCACCGAAGTCAATCCATCGGGCGCAAACGCGATGAAATTGGCAGTGGCGAGCCGACGCGCGACGTCTTCGATATACGGATTCAACCCGCGATTTTCGTGAATGACGAGTACCGTCGGATATTTGCCGCTTTTCGCCGGACGCGCGAAATGTCCTTTGATCGTGCCATTGCCTGCGGGCGAAGGCACGGTTTCAGTGCTGACCTTGATGCGCTTGTCGTCGAGCGCGACTTGTTGCGCCCAGGCGTAATTCGGCGTCAGGCTGGCAAACAGCGCCGCCGCCGTCACGCCGCCCGTAGCGAATCGGCCCAGATGCTCCATAAAAACGCGACGCTCCATGTCGCCGTGCTGGTATTCGTGAAACAGGTCTAACAACTCCTGCGGATAATCGGATGCTTGCTTACGTTCCATCTATTTCTCCTTGAGTGGATTGGGAG
>JABFSD010001204.1 GCA_013140935.1 Acidobacteriota bacterium | reverse complement strand
CTTTGATATAAGCCCACCCTTCATGCACCTGCTGCCAGAAACGACCGTGCGTCACTTCGGCTTCGCTTTGCGACATCAGTTCGCTGGGAATGCGCCAGATGAAATAAGCCGACGCCACGAACGAAAGCGCGTTGATGAGAAACGCCGCGTTATAACCGAATTTCGCCGCCGTGATGCCGCCCAACGCCGCCCCCAACGTGAGTTGCAAAAACCGCGTACCGAACATCAACACGTTCGCCGTCAGCAATTCCTGCTTGTTCGCCAGATTGGCAATCGCCGCATTTTTTGCCGCCTCGAAAAACGTGCCGATGGATGACGTCAGCGCCGTGCAAACGACCACGATCCACGCGGGCGCTCCCCAGTTGGTGGTAAGAAAGCCCAACGCCACCACGGCGCGCAATAAATCCGCCGCGATGAGAATCTGCTTGCGATGGCCGCGATCTACGGCAACACCCGCCAGTGGAGAAACCAGCAAGAAAGGCAAGGTACGCGCGACTAACACCGCCGCCGTCATTGCCGTCGAACCCGACAACACTCGCACCAACCCCAACTCGGCAATCGCCGAAAACCATGTGCCGAGTTCGCTAATCACCTGCCCGAACCACAGGCGGCGAAACGGCGCGTTCTTTTTTAATAACTCGGAATAACTAACGGATTGCATAATTCTTCTCCGACTATTTTAGCTAGTCGTTGATTATTTAAGTTACACGTAACCTGAAGCTACCTAACTTACCGGCAGCGACGGTGGTGCAAGCTGCCGAGCTTGCGCCGCGTTGTCATTTACCCCTTGCAGAATAATCGTTGCCTTAAGCAAACAGGTGCCGCAATGGGCGCACCACCATCAATGTGCGCAATTGCAAGTGGCGCAAGCTCGGCAGCTTGCGCCACCGTTTTACTTACCGCGCAAAATAACTCGAAGACGGCGACTGGACTCTCACCAGCTACTGACGGGGACGATTATGGGCAGCTTGTGCCGCGCCCGTGCCGCGAATGCTTTGGCTTCACCGTCTCTCGTTGAAACGCCGTGCCGTTACGGCTGGCACGGCGTGTGGTTGGGCCGAAGACGCAAACCTCAAAAACCTTATGCCCAAAAAGCAAAAACCCTGACCGGTCTTTTTAATTACCGGTCAGGGTTGCTGAAATCTGGTTGAAAGTAGCGGTTAGCTGTTTTCTTTCAGATGCGGAAGCAACTTCCACCGGTAAACGCCGTAACGCGATACGTCACGACGGTTGATTACCGTTTGCGGCATAAGCGCGTGCCACGTGGTGAGCGGCGCAACGAACGCAAACGGAACCGTGGGGCATTTAATGCCTGCGGTCTGTTCAAAATTGTTTGCGGTACGTTGATGCATAGAAGTTGTCCGTTGAAAGAATTCAGAGAAGTTCAAAAATTTGAATTCATCCGAAAAACGAAAATACTCAGTTACTACTTTTTGAGATGATTTGTAAGTAACACGCTATGCTGATTTCGTCAATTTATTTTTTTCTTTGTGAGCTATTTTTCTGCGCTTGCACGGCGACGATTGGCAGATTCACGAGCATGCGGTGATAATTCGTCGCATCACACCAAAGGAGCCTGATTATGTTTACCGCAAAAGTTTCTGTTTGGCATTGTTACGCGCTAACGGCGTTACTGTTGAGCGCGACGAGTTGCGCCACGCGCGATCTTGTCGCCGAAGCGGGCGATAAGAAAACCAAAGTCGGCATCGTCTTTGACATCGGCGGCAAAGATGATCGTTCGTTCAACGCCGCCGCCTATCAGGGCATGCTGCGGGCCAAGAAAGAACTGCCCATCGTTTACCGTGACGTAGAGCCGGGTGACCCGACCAGCATCGAACCCGCGCTGCGCGCCTTTGCGCAATACGGTTACTCGCTCGTCACTGGCGTAGGCTTCGCGCAAGGCCCGATTCTCGAACAGGTCGCCCAAGATTATCCGCAACTGCATTTCGTCATCATTGATTCCGTCGTCGAAGCCCCCAACGTAGCGAGCCTGCTTTTCAAAGAACACGAAGGTTCCTTCCTCGTCGGCATGATCGCGGCAGCGACCAGCAAAACCGGCAAGCTCGGATTCGTCGGTGGAATGGATATTCCGCTGATTCACAAGTTCGCCACCGGTTATGCCGAGGGCGCGAAATATTTGAACCCCAACATTCAGGTCTCGGAAAATTACGTCGGCATCACCGACGCGGCCTGGAACAATCCGGGCAAAGGGCGCGAACTGGCGAACTCGCAATACGAACAGGGCGCAGATGTAATTTTCGCTGCGGCAGGGAACTCAGGACTGGGCGTGTTCGATGCGGCGGAAAGTTATAAACGTTTCGCCATCGGTGTTGACGCCAATCAAAACTGGGTCAAGCCCGGCTTCATTCTCACCAGTATGATTAAACGCATAGACAATGCCGTTTACAGCGTGGTGAAAGATGAGACCGAAGGGAAATTCAAAGGAGGCGTGCGCGTGTTCGGCTTGGATAACGACGGTGTAGGTTACGCGCTGGACGAATATAACAAAGCGCTGATTCCGGCGGCGGTGTTGGAAAAAGTCGAACAGGCCAAGCGCGACATTATTGCCGGCAAGATCAAAGTTACGGACGCAATGGCAAAATAAAGGTGAATGACTTTGTGTAGGCTCAGAGACAAAAGCATCCGTCAGGCTCGTCTCCGAGCCTGACGGACTACACCAGCGCTGCCGAGTTCTTTATCGGGGAGTTGCCATTCAAACGAACTCCACCGCTACCTTATTCGGAATCACGCCTTTCCTGAAACCTTCATCCAGCAATAACTGCACGCCTTGCTTATCGCGTTCGGTGTAACCCAACGTGCTGTCGTTGACCCACATCGCTACGAACTTATCCGCCGTTTCAGTAGGCATATCCCGCGCGAATTGCATCGCGTAATTCAGCGCGTCTTCGCGGTTGTCGAGCGAAAATTGAATCGAACGATGCAGCCAATGTGAGACGCGCTGTTGCAGTTCAGCCCCCAAATCGCGCTTGATCGCGTTGCCGCCCATCGGCAAGGGCAAACCGGTTTCTTTCAGCCACCATTCACCGAGGTCTACGATTTTGTTGAGACCATCTTCGTGATAGGTGAGCTGGCCTTCGTGAATCAGCAAGCCTGCGTCATATTTACCTGCGATCACCAGATCAATGATGGACTGGAAATCTTCGACGCCGTATTCAAACCCCGGCGTATGCAGACTCAACGCGAGAAAGGCGCTGGTGAGTTTGCCGGGAATGGCGATGCGTTTATTTTTCAGTTCGCTGGCGAGAAAGGGTTCGCGCGCGACGACCAGCGGGCCGTATCCATCACCGATGCTCGCGCCATGCGGCAACAGCGCATAGTTATCCGAAATATACGCATAGGCGTGAAACGACACCGCTGTCACGTCATATTCCTGCGTCGTCATCGCAATCTGGTTGAGTGATTGAATGTCTTTGAGTACGTGCGAGAAATGCAAATCGCCCGTGTCGAGCTTGTCAGTCGCCAGTCCGTAAAACATAAAGGCATCGTCCGAGTCGGGACTATGCGCCACTTTGATTTCGCGTTTGGTCATAGATAAATCCTCGAATGAGTTTGGTAATGAATCTGCGCTTGAGATTGATTCGCCTGAGGTAAGCGCGAGCATACAACACGAAAGGCAGAGCAATCCATGCGTGAGACAATCGGAGTATGCAGTTGAAGGAAGGCATTCCACGACCTCTGGGGGGAAATCGCAGCACATGCTCAAAGCTACACGCGAAACCACTGCGGAATTGCTACGTGTTTAGGATAGATGCGCGTCAGTAGAAACTTTAGGCAAGAGTAAAACGCTATCAATCGCTACTAACGGCGGAGGTAATCGTGGTAGTAAAACAGAAACGGGCACCTCTTGATGCCCGTAATTAAAAGGGTTTTACTGATGCGCCCGGCACGACTCGAACGTGCGACCTTTTGGTTCGTAGCCAGTACCCTGCACGTTGCCATCCCTTGACAGGTTGTAACGTGTTGCGGGCGTAACTCATAGCTTATCAAGCCTTTACTAGCTCTTTTCTTGTAGCTTTGCGCAGCTAACAATGACTCCGTGTTACAATCCAATGTGTTGTAGCAATGTGTTGTTCACAGGAGTCATAACGAATGAAAGCTCGCAAAGGATACGTTTTCAAACAGGGCAAAGTATGGGTTGCCCGCATCACTTATTCAACCCCGGACGGCAAGCGGCGCAACATCACGCGCAACGCGACCACCAAAACCGAAGCCACCGAATTACTCGATGAGTTGCGCCAGCAATACAAAGACTTCGGCTCAAAGCCGCTCGAAGGCGCGCGGCTCAAAATGTCAGACCTGATAGACGCCTACGTTACCGCGAAGGTCAAACCCGCCGAATATCACAACGACCGCAAAGTAGCCGGGATGCGCAGTTGGCGCAGCCCGAAACTTTACGCCGCAACCCTCAAAGCTCACTTCGGCAAGAAGCGCATCAAAGACGTGACACCCTCAGATGTCGAAGCCTTCAAAATGCTGCGGCTCAAAACTGAGACGGTACGCGGCAAACCCCGCAGCATCGCATCGGTCAATCGTGAACTCGAAACGCTGCGCGCCGTCTTTGCCTTCGCCAAGCGTGAAGGCTGGTTGCTGGTCAATCCCTTTGAACGGCTCGAAAAGATCATCAGCAAGGCCGATGAGGTGAAACGCACGCGCGTCCTGAGCAAAGCCGAAGAAGGCCGCTTGCTCGATGCGTGTACGGACGGGCGCGCGCACATTCGCCCGATCATCATTGCCGCGCTCGATACGGCGATGCGCAAAGGCGAACTGCTCAAGCTGTGTTGGCGCGATGTAGATTTAGAAGGCCGAACCATTGCCGTCATCGCCATGAACAGCAAGACAGCCAAGCCGCGCACCGTCGGCCTTACGTCGCGCTTGCACGCCGAACTGACGCGCCTTTGGAATGTCTCGCCGAAAGATCAAGACGATCTCGTATTCGGCATCCGCGACAACTTCAAACGAAGCTGGGAAACGGCCTGCCGTGAAGCGAATGTCGAAGCCTTCAAGTTTCACGATTGCCGACATACGTGCATCACGCGCTGGGTAGCGTCAGGAATCCCCATTCCTGAAATTATGCGCCTGAGCGGTCACAGCACGCTGTCAGCCTTCGCCATTTACGCCAACGCGACGGAGCAAACGGTGAAGCGCGGAGCCGATGCGCTCGACGCCTGGCACGAACAAAACGCATTTGAAACGGTCAGTGCTTACGTGAACTGACCTTCAACTTTCGGCGCGCAACAGTCGGAGTAATTAACCGACTGGTCACGCATTCCTGAGCGTGATGCGCGCCGAAAACAAATCAGGAAGGCCACGGGAGGCTATATGGAAAAACAGGAAGCGGTAAACGCAGATGTGCAAGCCGCCATTATTCAAAACGTAGCTAGCACCATACTCGACGGTATTGGGCTAATGAAATTCATAAACCTTCCAGAGAAAAGCAGGTTTATTTTTGCGGGGATTTTGGATTTGCATTTGAAAATGTATGAGCAGATTGAACATTTATTAAATGATCAAAGGAAATCCCCTAATGACTCTCTCTCTAGTGCCGAACAGAAAAAGATTATTGGCGATTTCACCAAAGTAACGATAGACCATTTTTTCGCCAATCTTGAAGGGAAACTAAGCGTGTGTTTAGCAGAGTTGTTGGCGGAATCCTTTTACTACGCTGTGCCTCGTATTCACAAAATCAATAGAGAACCTCCTGAAATTGTTGGCGGGTCTTTGCCTACACATCAAGAGTACCAACACAACGTTGCTCGGTTTGGCATGAAGCGCTATCGCATACTGCATCTGCGGGAAACGCGGTTGGGGCAAACGGGCGCCTTTGATAACGAAAAAGGACGAATAGCACAGGCAGTTGACGAAATGTTTCAAGCCTCACAGCTATGGACATACGACCATAAGCGAATAGCCCATCTGTTGCGCGATGAGATTATTGATATTTGGAAAAGGAAACAAGACAACTTCACACAAGACGCAAGCACAGAAGACCTTGAAGCGAATGCGACAACCTTTGCAGCGCATGTGTCTGATCTTATTTGGGATCGGTTGGGCCACACCTATTTTTTTGCGCTGAACCTTCTCTTTGAAACGGCATGGATAGCAGCAATGCCGTTGCAATCCATAAAAGAAGGGAAACATGAGCGTGAACTGAAAGCCCGCTCTCTTACTGAACTGAAAAAAGAATACTTTTACAGAGACATAGACCGCTGGCTGGGATTGTTTGAAGAAGCGTTTCAAGACCCAGGCAGACCTCCGGTGCGACCTCAAACGGAAGCATGGCAAAGAAACCGCTCAGAGTTTCTCGAGAAAGCGCAGAAAGCGGCTGCCATTGTAGTCACACTGGATAAGGGAAACGTTGCAATGGCTATGGGATACGGAAAACCGAAAAGCAGTGGGCAGAAAGGACAGAACAAAGACTCTGCACAGAAAACACTGAAACGGAAAATGGACACATACAGCATCAGTTGGGAGGAAATTATTGAAAAAAGGCCGGACAAAAAATAAAAAATAATTTCCTGCCCGGTACAAGGGGCAACGAAATGCAACAGAATAAAAGTATTGGGCAGCCCGGTTAGATTGGCGTCGAACGGGCTGCCCGCAACGATCGCGCTGCCACTCGACAGTGGCAGCACAACCTTTTTGCATTTTGGAGGATTTCAAAGTGGAAACCAAATCAGTTGAGAAACGCTACACCGAAGCTGAAGCCGCCGAACTAAAACTATTCGGCATCGGTTGCCGCATCACGCTGCACCGCTGGCGCAAGGCCAATCGTGTGAGCTTCTATCGTGTCGGCAATCGCGTCTATTACGGCGAATCTCACGTGACCGAATTTTGGCGACGCGCCGAACGTCAGGCGAAAGGGGGGCGCGACCAATGAGAGCTAAACGCACGAAAGCCGCAGCGAACTTGGCAGGCGCTACGGCTTTCTCGAACCAATTGAGCGGGCGGCTAATTGGCAGTACGAACACTGCGATTATAACCCAGCCGCACACTGCCGCAATCCACAATCTCAAAATTTGTTCGCGCTGTCGTTGCCGACCCGCAACGGCACGCGCGTTCACGATTCGTCGTGGTTGCCCGCCAACCGTGCGCCCAATTTGCGCCGCGTGCGTGCGCTCGCGACGACGTGCGCCGCAATCGCCGTCCAGTGTGGCGACTCGAATTCGAGTCGGCCTATTTCGTGGCGAGGGGGTGACCGCATGCTGACCACTACCTACGATCACGCGACCTGCGCGACCTGCGGCGACGACCTGGCGGACAGCCACGCGCCGCAGTACCGCTCGACTGGTACGCTGTGCGACACCTGCGCCACGTACCGCGATACCACCACGATTGCCGCCGAGACTACCCAGTCTCGGCGGCGCATTCCTTTGCCGACTTGGAGGCGGTGTCGATGACAAACCATTCAATCAACACAGTGGCGAAAGTCTTTCCTGATGCGCGGCAACAAGCGGATGGCAGCATCACGTTTGAATGTCCGGCCTGCCGTGACGATGCGCATCCGAACAAGCCAGTTACCCTTTACAGCAACGGCGCGCTTTCGTGCGTGCGGTTCATCAACGGCGGACGTGACGCGAACCGCGAACACGTTGCGACGATTCGCACGATGTTGGGCGAAGCGGAAGCTCCGGCGCGCTTTCTCACAGAGACGTTGTTTGACGGCAAGTTGACGTTGGAGCTTGCGCCTGCCGAACGTGGCAAGGTGAAGCTCGTGGCGCGCAACTGCGACAGCGTGTTGCACCGCGACGCGCTCACGCTCGACAAGGCCGACGACCGCGCGAAGTTCGTCAAGCAACTCAATTACGCTGAAGCCGAAGCGCGCACCGTGCATAAGGCTTTGCTCGCAATGGCTGATCGTTACGACAACGTAGCGGCGGCGATTGACGACGACGAAGAAGGCGACGGCCAGCCGCGCCAGGTCATTTTCAAGGCGCTCGCCGACGGGCGTTTGATCGAACAAATTGCCGGTGGTGTCTTTGCCGTTTACGACCCAAGCACGCGCGCCGTGACTTACAGCCGCAAGGTGAAAGCCGATGAAGGTGAGTACCGTACTTTGCAAGACGACTTCCTGATGCAAGGCGGATTGTTTCTGCCGGATAAGTTGACGGAATACGAAAGTGAAGCCTCGCTCGATGCTGAGATAGAAGCCTGCATCAATCGTTACTCTGATGTGCCGACACGGGAACGGAAGCTGGCAGCAAAGTACGTGCGCCTTTCTTACATCAGCGACAAGCTCAACGAGATTTCTTACTTTCGCGCGACAGGCGAGAGAGGCAGCGGCAAGAGCCGGTTCATCGGCACGGTCGGCATGCTCTGTTTGCGGCCTGTTTTGGTGACAAGCCCCAGCGCCGCGAGCCTCTATCGAACGATGGACGCCTATCAGCCGACGTTGGTCATAGACGAATTCAACGCATCGGCGGGCAGTGAAGACAGCGAAGCCTTAATGCAAATTTTGAACTGCGGCTTTCAACGCATCACGACCATCCCGCGTTGCGAGAAAGGCGCGGACGGGCAAATGACGATCAAGATGTTTTCGGCGTTCGGCCCCAAACTTTTGGGCGGGTTAAAACTGACTGACAGCCCCGCTTTCGAGTCGCGTTGTGTCGGCGTGCAACTGCAAAAGACCAGTCGCACAGACATCCCCTTTCGGCTCACTGCGCGCATGCTTAATGACTTTGCCGACTTGCGCGCGAAACTTTATCTGTGGCGATTGCGGAACTGGCACACGGATTTTGAGCAAACGCTGGACGATGCCGAACGCGAACTGAAGGAATATCAAATCGAGCCGCGCTTCGTTCAGATTGCCATTCCGGTTTATGGCCTGATCGGCGACGCGAACCTCAAAGCCGAATTCGCCCGGATGCTGGAGGGAAGGACGGAAGACGCAGCGGGCGAGAAGCAACAGACCTTTGACGGGCGACTGGTGGACATCGTTCATCGGCTCCTTTTTGACGTGGATGGCGAAGAAGAAAAAGAAACGGTCACTTGGAAAAAGTTTGATGAAGACGCCAAGCCTGTTGAAGGTAAGCCCATCGTGTTTGCCCGCGTGGAACAAATTGTCGAAGTGCTAAACGAGGGGCGGTCAGAAAAGAAGAGATATGACGCGCCGTGGATCGGACGGGAACTCTCGAAGATTGGTCTCAAGCGCAAAAAAATCAAAAGCCGGAGTGAAGAACTCCGAGACAAGCCCGCAATCATTTTCGACCGTGAAGCCTTCCGAAGGGTGTTCGGAAACTTCTCGCTGCCACTTCCGCCGGAATTCACTGTCCCCACTGTCCCCACTGAGGCTAACCCTAGCATTGACAATGAAATGCGCTGGGG
>JABFSD010000641.1 GCA_013140935.1 Acidobacteriota bacterium | reverse complement strand
CAAAATAACTTTGGCCGAGTCCCATCAAGGCAGTCGCTTCGTGCATGTAGGCATATTTGGATTGACGATTCGCGCGCGCCAGCGCGACGGTCTCAAGATCTAAATCAATCGCTTTCTGCTGGTCGCCGCTTTTGCGATAAATTTCTGCGAGGCTGTTAAGACCCGACATCAAACGCAACAAGTCGCCGTCTTGCCGCGCGAACGCCATGACTTGCTGAGCGTAATCAAGCGCGCTTTGAAAATCGCCCCAGCGCGTCGCCAGACGCGACAAATTATTGAGAACGTTGATTTCCTTATCACGGCGGCCCAACTGGCGGAAAAGCGCACGCGCTTGTTGCAGCGCCTGTTCGGCGGCAGCGCGTTCGCCCAGCCTGATTAACGTGATGCCCAACAAATTGAACATCGTGGCAGTGGGAAAACGCGCGCCCACACTTTCATAAAGTCGTTCCGCTTCCCGGCATTTATCTACCGCTCGGCGTAAGGTCTCGGTGGTTGCCTGCCCATACAACGTCATCGCTTCCTGCTTCGCGCATTGGGCTAAGAATTCGTTTTGGTCAGATTCTGTCGCAAGGCGTTTTTCCAGCCAGCGCAACCGATACTGTTTCGGCGCGGTCTGTCCGGCGTCAGGCGACAAGCGGATTTGATAGGAAGTGGCAGCTGTGGCGTGAATGACTACGTGCTGAGAATATTGCGGATCGAATTCGAGTTGAAAAGCCAGATGCCCAGCCTCATCGAGCAACTCGAGGCTCACACCCGCTTCGACGCATTCGATTTCCAGCCGGACGAACTCATGCGCCGCCAGCGGAATTCGATAGGAATGCCGTTCGTTGAGTCTTAGCTCGCTTTCCAGTACTTGGCCGAACGAAACTTGGCCGAACGAAACCTGGCCGAACGAAACCTGGCCGAACGAAACCTGGCCGAACGAAACCTGAAAGAAGCGATCTTCGACCGCAGGCGAGTTGGAGGGAATGGCGGGCGCAATCCGGGCTGCTGCGCAAAGGCACAGCAAGGCCCAGACGCAAAAGCCGATCATCAGCTTCTGCCTATAAAAACGCCCAGAGAAACGCATAGAGGGAGTTGCTCCTCGTTGCGGGGGGCGCATTGGCTCCCTGAAGCGGCGGGCTGCCAACACGGATTTCGCATCTGCCGCCGTAACGCTGGCGATGCATTCATTAGTGGGAAGTTGAAATTCTTCGTTGATAAACATTGTCTGCTCGCGGCTGCATTGGCCAGAGCAGTAAGTGAAACAGTGCGCGCATACTGCCAGCCGATAGCAGCAGTGGCAAGACTGCTTGTCCAAGACGAAAAATGAGACGAAAATCAGGAAGCAAGACTGGCAAGTTCTCGCAAGGCAGACAGCAGTCTCTTGATCTCATCCGCCGTTGTGTAACAGGCACAACCGATGCGCACCAAACCGTCTTGAGCGTGCCCTAATCGCTCGGCGACGGTGGCGGCATAAAAATCTCCGTTCGAGACATACAAGCCAGATGGAACCAACCGCCGCGCGACTTCGGTCGAATCAAAACCGCGCATCACAAACGATACCGTAGGCGTGCGTGCTTCTTCCGGCGCAGGCCCGAACACCGTCACGCCGTTAATCGCCTGCAAGCCATCCCACAACTGTTTGAACAGCGCCGCGCCGCGTTCGTGCAAAGCGGCAAACGTATTCACCAACTGCTCACGCCGCGTCGCGCCTTCAGAGAGTGAAGCGAGAAAGTTCACCGCTGCCGCTGCGCCTACAATGCCTTCCTGATTTTGCGTACCGGTTTCCAAACGATCCGGCGCGGTGTCAGGCGCGGGTTCAAGTTTGGGTACGTCGAGCGCAGCCAACAACTCGTGGCGTCCGTAAAGTACGCCGACGTGTGGTCCGTAAAACTTATAAGCCGAACACGCCAGAAAATCGCAGCCCAAGGCTTGCACGTCCGGCAATTCGTGCGAGGCGTAATGCACCGCGTCCACGTAACTCAACGCACCAACTTTACGCGCCAGCGCACAAGCCCGTTGCACATCGTTGATCGTGCCCAACGCATTCGATGCCGCGCCAATCGCCAGCACCTTTGTTTTGTCGTTGAGCTTGTCGGCTAAGTCGTCCCAATCGAGTTGGCCGGTCTCGGTCAGCAGCCTTACGGTGCGAATCGTCACGCCGCGTTCGCGCGCCAACGCCTGCCACGGAGCCTGATTGGCGTGATGATCGAGTTCAGTCGTCACGATTTCATCGCCCGGTTGCAAACCACGTCCGAGGGCGCGCGCGATATGAAACGTGATCGTGGTCATGTTGTTGCCGAAACTGACTTCGTTCGGCGCACAGTTGAAAAAGTCTGCGAAGGCTTCGCGCGCGGCTTCCAACAAACGATCCGTTTCCTGACTGGTCGGATATTCCCAATGCGTATTGGCGTTGTGATGAAAGAGATAATCGGTGATGGCTTCGGCGACAGCACGCGGAACCTGCGTGCCGCCCGGCCCGTCGAAATAGGCTACCGGGTAGCCGTTTTCTTTGCGTTGTAAAGCAGGGAAATGTGTGCGGATGTCAGTAGTAGATAGTGTCGTCATGAAAAAAAGAATAGCGCTATGCCGCCACAGCAGCAGGAAAGATTTCGCTCAACTTACAACGAAAGCCCGGCAAGAGGTCTCCGCCGGTAAGTTCAGCTTCGCCGCGTACGGTGTGAGATTCGTTAGGCGACGGATGAATCGTCACCATGCGCTGTTCGAGCGAGACGACCCAGACCTGTTTGACGCCTGCGTCGAGGTATTCGAGAACTTTCGTATTCACCCGTTCGTGCAAGTCATTGGGCGAAATGATTTCAATGGCGAGATCGGGCGCGATTTGCCAGACGCCCAGCGGCGAACCGGTGGGCGGAATGCGTTCCGCTGCTACGAAGGAAATATCAGGAATGCGTTCGTTGGCCGGGAGGCGCGTGTTGGCTTCAACGTAAAGGCGTCGGACGGGGTGGCT
>JABFSD010000031.1 GCA_013140935.1 Acidobacteriota bacterium | reverse complement strand
AGTTTGACGAGGCCGCTGCCGGCCAGCGAACGCGGCAGTTGAAGGTTGACTTGATCCAGTCCGACGAATCCGCCTTGTGCGCCGAGATAAAGCACGCTTACTTCCGTACCTGCGCCGGCCGTTTGCCCGCCGATGAAACATTGCACGTTGCGCAGGTCGCTGCGTTTGCGCAAACCGGTGCCATACAAAATCAGGAAGACCTGATCGGTCGCAGGGCCGAGGTCAATCGGCGTCGCGACAATCTGGCTGGTGACGCCATCGAAACGCGCGAGCTCTTCGTAAGTGACCGCGCCGTTGCGCGCGCGCAGCACTTGACCGGCGACGACGCCTTGCCCCGCCGCGTTGAAAGCGAACAAGCCTGGATTGACGTTGTTGATTTGCAGCGTACCGATTTCCATGCGTCCGTTGCTGCCGGTAATGATGATTTCGGCGAGGCCGGGCGTGAGGTCAGCCGGGATGAGGTAATTCACTTGCGTGGGCGAGACGAAAAACAGCGGCGCGAGGAAGCTGCGTCCGGCGCTATCATAAAGCCGCACCGATGTGCCGCCGAGCGTGGTCGGCAAAGGCAACGTATTCCCCACCGCCGTCGTAATCGCAAGATCAGAACCGAAACCCGCAACAATGCTGTCAGGCGTCACCGACGCATCGCCGTTTACCCCATAGCTCGCGGCTGACACGCTCGCCATCTTCCGCACGACGCGGCAATCAAGAGCGCTGGATAAACCGCCGCCCGCATTCGACGCAGAGGGCGGATTGCTTACTGTGACTTTGGCCGTACCCAAATCTGCGGTTTCGAGATCGGTCGCCGGAAGGGTCGCGCGCAATTCATTTTCGCTGACGAAGGTCGTCACGCGGTCAACGCCGTTCCAGCGCACGACGGAATTCGCCAGGAAGTTGCGTCCGTAAACCGTGAGAGTGCGTGCCGCGCCAATCGTCAGCGCGTCGGGATAAACCCGCGAGGCCGTCGGCAAGGGATTGCTGGTCGCGCTGCCCGCCTGGGTCACCGTTACGTTTTGTCCTGCCACCATCACTTTGAACGTGCGCGACGAAGCCGCCGTGTTGGGCTGCGTCATGAATCCGACGGTGCCGTTGCCGCTGCCGTAAATGCCCTGCGTAACTTGCGCTACGCTGTCGCTGGTGGCTGACCAAGAACAACTCGTACCCGCCGTTACCGCGATGCTGGCGTTGCCTCCGCTCGCCGGTACGTTCAGCGTGCCCGGACTTACACTGAAATTGCACGCAGGCGCAGCCGCTTGCGTGATCGTAAAGGTTTGCCCCAATACCTGAATTGTTCCAGTGCGTGTTTGCGTCGTCGTGTTCGTCGCCAGCGCATAGTTCACTACGCCGCGCCGCACGCCGATGGCCGTCCCCGCGTCGAGCATGATCCACGGTGTTGCGGTCGTCGCCGTCCAACGACAATCGTTCCCCGAACTGACCGTCACGCTGTAACTGCCGCCCGCATAACTCGCGTTGTGCGAAGTCGGTGTGTAATAGGCCGAACAACCGACTGCCGCCGCCGCCTGATTGACCGTATAGGTTTTGTCGCCAATCATCAGCGTACCGGTGCGCGCCGCCCCTGTGTTCGCTGCGATGTTGTAATTGACCGCGCTGCCAGTCTTGCCGGAAATCACCAGCCAGTCGGCGTTGCTGGTCGCGGTGAATACGCAGCCTTGCGGATTGGTCGTGACGCTTGCGACGCCGGTGCCCGCTACGGCTGCGACATTGACCACTTCGTTAGGCAACGCCACGCCGCACGTCGCGTCTTGTGAAATGACAAAGCTGCGTCCGGCGGCGGTTAGCGTCGCTTGCCGCGCAGCGCCTGAGAGATTGGGCGATAAGGCAAAGCCCACCGTGCCGTTGCCGCTGCCGCTGCTCGCGGTCGTAAGCGCCAGCCAGCTTTGGTTACTTCCCGCCGTCCACGCGCAACCCGCCGTCGTCGTAATCGCAACGGTTCCCAACGTCGCTTGCGAACTAAACGTTTGCCCGCTGATCGTCGCGTTATAAACGCAGCCACCCGCTTGCATGACGGTAAAGGTCAAGCCCGCAGCAGTGATGGTCGCGCTGCGCGCTGCGCCATTGTTGGCGGCGGCGGTGAAAACGACCGTACCGTTGCCGCTGCCCGACGCGCCGCTCATGATCGCCAGCCAGTTCGCATTGCTCGTCGCCGTCCACGCGCAGCCCGCGCCGCTGGTTACGCTAAAGCTGCTGTTATTGCCCGCCGCCGTCACGGTTCCGCTCGCGCTGCTCAAGGCATAGGTGCATCCGCTCGCTTGCGTCACCGTATAAGTTTGTCCCGCAATCGTCAGCGTGCCCGTGCGTTGCGCGCCGCCATTCGCTGTGACCGAATAATTCACAGCACCGTTGCCGTTGCCCGTTGCACCGCTCGTTACCGTCAACCAAGTGGCGTTGCTCGCCGCCGCCCATGTGCAACCCGCGCCAC
Organism: Acidobacteriota bacterium; assembly: GCA_013140935.1. GTDB lineage: Bacteria > Acidobacteriota > Blastocatellia > RBC074 > RBC074 > JACPYM01. The sequence goes on along the minus strand of JABFSD010000031.1, from coordinate 526 downwards.
TCGTCACATTGACGCTTTGATTGCCGCTGCTCGCGGCGACGTTCGCGCTCGTCGCGCTCAAGGCATACGTACAACCGCTCGCCTGCGTCACCGTGAACGATTGCCCGCCCGCCGTAATCACCGCGCTGCGACCCGTGCCGGTATTCGCTGCCACGGAATAATTCACCGTACCGTTGCCGCTGCCTGACGCGCCGCTCGTAATCGTCAACCACGACTGATTACTGGTCGCCGCCCATTGACAGCCCGCACTCGATGTCACGTTGAAACTGCCGTTGCTAGCCGTCGCCGCGACATTGGCGCTCGTCGCACTCAACGTGAATGCACAACCGCCCGCTTGCGTAACTGTAAACGTTTGTCCGCCGACGGAAATTACCGCACTGCGTCCCGCGCCCGCATTCACCGCGACCGCATAATTGACAGTTCCGTTGCTCGTACCGGAAGCGCTGCCCGTAATCGTCAGCCACGCTTGATTACTGGTCGCCGTCCACGTACAGCCCGCGCCTGCCGTTACATTGAAGCTGCCCGT
>JABFSD010001181.1 GCA_013140935.1 Acidobacteriota bacterium | reverse complement strand
ACATCACCAAAGGCATTCCCGGTACGCAGATGCCCGCCATCGCTTTGGCTGAAGCAGATGCGCGTAAGGTCATCGCGTTTCTGCGCACACTGTCAGGCAAACCCAACGGTGAAATCACCGGCAACGTCGAAGCCGGACGGCAGTTGTTTTTCGGCACTGCACGATGCAGCACGTGCCACATGTTCGGCGGACGCGGCGACATTTTGGCCGCTGATTTGACCGATGTGCGCAATCGCCATCGCACGCCGGAACTCGCCCAACGCATGCAAGCGCCGATCAAAATGGTGGAAGCGCGAACGACGAAAGGCGCGACGATACGCGGCATTCAGAAAGGTGAAGATACGTTCACGCTGCGGCTGATGGACGAAGCGCGCCGCTGGCATTTCCTGAACAAACGCGAAGTGAGCGTCAAGACTGCTGAGCAAGCGCATCCGAGTTTGAACGCCCAAGATAAAGCTAATGTGCTGGCCTTTCTCGTCAAAGCCGAACCCATTTATCAACCCGCCGCCGAATGGAAACCCGCCGCTGATTTCAATGTGACGTTTGAACGGCTGAATCGTGCCGAAGCCGAGCCGCACAACTGGCTGACCTATTGGGGCGATTTGCGCGGCAGGCATTATTCAGGGTTGAAACAAATCACGCCGACGAATGCGGCTGCGTTGAAAAGCGTATGGACGCATCAACTCGGCGGAACGGCAGTTGAGACTACGCCGCTGGTGGTGGACGGGATGATGTTTGTCACGGGGCCGTTGAGCAACGTGACGGCGCTGGATGCGCGCACGGGGCAGGCGATTTGGAAATACACACGGCGTTTGCCTGCGGTCGCCAGCCATTGCACGGTAATGACCAATCGCGGGTTGGCGGTGTTGGGCGACCGGCTTTATCTGGCAACGCTCGACATGCATCTGGTCGCGCTCGACGCCAAGAGCGGCAACGTGATTTGGGATGTCGAACAGGATGATTACCGCAAGGGCACGTCGAACACGCACGCGCCGCTAGCGATTAACGGAAAGATCATCGTTGGCGTCACGGCGGGCGAATGCGGTTTGACCGGATTCGTAGATGCCTTCGACGCAGCGACGGGCAAACATTTGTGGCGCACGTTCACTACGCCACAAGCGGGCGATCCGAATCGCAAGACGTGGGAGCCTGAGAGCGCGGCTGATTTCGGTGGTGCGCCGACATGGATGACGGGCACGTATGACAGCGCAACCAAAACGATTTATTGGACGACGGGGAATCCGGGGCCGGATTACGACGGCTCGGTACGCGGTGGCGACAACTTGTATTCATGTTCAGTGGTCGCGCTGGATGCCGCCACCGGCAAGATGAAGTGGTGGTTTCAATACACGCCGCACGACGTACACGATTGGGACGGCAATCAAACGCCGATGCTGATTGACGGCGTAGTGAATGGAAGACAGCGCAAGTTGCTCGTCACGGCGCAGCGCAATGCGTTTTATTACGTGCTTGATCGTGTGACGGGCGAATTCATCACCGGACAGGCTTTCGCCAAACAGACGTGGGCGAAAGGGCTAGATGCGAAAGGCCGTCCAATCGTTTTGCCCAACACGACGCCTACGCCCGCAGGCAATCACGTTTGTCCTGACGCAGCGGGCGCGGCGAATTGGGGTTCGCCTTCTTATGATCCGGCGACGGGATTCTTTTTGGTTTCGGTGCGCGAGGCTTGCGCGATTTATACCAGCGTGACGAAAGCGCCGGTGCCGGGACAGGGTTACACGGGCGGCGGCGTGGAGGTTGATGCGAACGGCGCACCGGGTTCGGTGCGCGCATTGGATGCGTTGACCGGCGCGGTGAAGTGGAACTTCCCTTTACAGATTGGTTCGTCGGCGACGGGCGTGCTGGCAACGGCAGGCGGCGTGACGTTCGCTTCGTCGAATGACGGCAATTTGATTGCGCTCGACAGCCGCACCGGCAAATACCTTTGGCATTACTTCACGGGCGCGCGCATTGTCGCTTCGCCGATGGCGTATGCCGTGAATGACAAGCAATATGTTGCCATTGCGGGGCAATCGGCAATATTCGTTTTTGCCTTGCCGTAGTTTTCATTACGACGAAAGCGATGGGGTGTAGCGCGGATTACTAATCCGCGCTACACCCCATCGTGCATTTGCCTCCACAATTTTTTACAGGCCGGGTTGACGATCTTGGTTTCGGCGATTAGCATCTCAGTGGCTAATATATCAGTTACTTACATTCAAAAGACAGGCTAGCTATGACGACAGCAACCAGTGTGGTGATCAATCGTGCGACCTTGAGCGCAGGTGTATGGCTATTTGCGCGGCGAAATCATGGCCGGGCGGTTTCTGCCGGGCGAACGCCTCGATCTGGGCGAGTTGATCGAACGGCTCAAGGTTTCAAAGATGCCGGTCAAAGAAGCCATCGCGCGGCTGGCGACCGAAGGCTTGTTGGACGTGCAGGCCCAACGCGGCACGTTTGTCAGCAGCGTCAATGCGCAGGATTTGGCCGAGACGTTTCAGGTGCGTTGCGCGCTCGAAATGCTGGCGGGCGAATTGGCGTGCGGGCGCGTGAAAAAAAGCGATCTCGAATGCTTGCGCCAACTGATCACCGAGATGGAACAATCCATGGAACAAGCTGGCGAAGTCGCCCTTCACCTCGAACTCAATTTCAAATTTCACAGCCTGATTGTCGAACTGGCTGGCAATCGCAAACTGGCGGAAACCTATCATCGCTTGCGCGTGCCGATTCAGGTGGCAGGGATTCATTACCGTTCAGAAAACTGGACGGCACGCATTACGCAGGAACAAAAAGAACATCGCGCCATCGTGCGCGCGCTCGAACAAAAAGACGCGGAGGCCGTCACACGCGCCATCCGCTCTCACATTCAACGCGGCGGCGCTTCGCTGCTGGCTGACGTAGAACGTTCGGTCAAATAGACCCCGCTCGATTTATCAGGAGACACAACTATGAAACGCACCTTAATTC
>JABFSD010000870.1 GCA_013140935.1 Acidobacteriota bacterium | reverse complement strand
GAACTTGATTCCACCGGTTGGCGTAAACGTTTTGGCATTACCCCATATCACTCGAAAGGTTTCGTATGAAAGGCTTGAAAGGTCTCGCATTGATTTTGGCGCTCGCGCTCGTTGCGCTCTCGCTGCTGTCGCGCTTCGTGCAAACGCGCTCGGCGCCGAGCAGCGACGCCGCCAGCAACCCAGGCTTGACGACGCCAGTCGTTGCTAAATCTGACGCCGCGTCTTCAGCGCAAACTGATTTGCCCGTCAAGCAGGAGATGCGCGAACAGTTCACCTTGCAGCCGAACGTGATGGTTTACGTGAGCGGCATCAACGGCAAGCTCGACGTAGAAACCAGCGCCACCGACAAGGCCGAAGTTTATCTCGTGCGTTCGGTGCGCCACGCCGATGATTTCGAAGAACGCAACGTCAGTGTAAAAATAGATAACGATGGCGATCTGGGCATCACCATTCGCAACAATCACGACCGCAACATCTGGTCGGCGTTCGGTTCGCGCAAAGACGAACGCCATCGTTTGCTGTTGAAACTGCCGCGCAACGTGCAATTCAAGGCCAGCCGCATGAACGGCAATCTGACGCTCGGCGAATTAGACAATTCACTCATCATTCACGGCTTGAGCGGCAACGTGAAAGCGGCGCGTGTGGCGACCTCTGCCGAACTCGAAGGCATCAACGGCAACCTCGATGTCACTTTCGCCAATTTAACCAAAGGCGTTTATACGAATGGCGTCAATGGCAATCTTGATTTGCGCTTTGCCGACACGGTCAACGCCGATGTTGAATTGCGCGGACACAACGGGAAGTTCAACAGCGAACTGCCTAACACTACGATCAAAGAACAAAAGCACAGCCGCGTCGAAGCGCGCATCGGCAACGGCGGCGTTTCGATTGAAGGCAATGGCATCAACGGCAATTTCAATTTGCTGGCGGCGGCGAAAGCGGCGAGCAAGTAACCCTGTATCGCAACCTGTCAGGTTGCGAAGATTTTGCCGTGCGAGAATTCGTTGAAAGCGCACGCCATCGCAACCTAACAGGTTGCGATACCATTTTTTTCTATGAACCAACCTGTCATCGAACTCGACCAACTGCGCGTAGACCTCGGCAAACGCACCATCCTGCACAACCTGAACATCGCCTTGCGCGGACGTTGCATCGGCTTGCTCGGTCCGAACGGCGCAGGCAAGACGACATTGATTCATACGCTGTTGGGTTTTTATCAAGCCAAGTCGGGTACGGCGCGCTTGCTGGGCAAAGACATTCGCAGCGAAGCCAAAGCCGTGCGCGCTCAGATTGGTTATATGCCCGAACGCGATTCGTTCATTGCGAATATGAACGCCGTGCATTTCGTGCGACTGATGGGCGAGTTATCGGGTTTGCCGCGCGAAGCCGCGCTCGAACGCGCGCACGAGGCGTTGTTTTATGTCGGCCTGGGCGAAGCGCGTTATCGTGAACTCGGCGGTTATTCGCTGGGCATGAAACAACTCGCCAAACTCGCGCAGGCGATTGTTCACGGGCCGCGCTTGATCTTTTTGGATGAGCCTACGAATGGGTTAGACCCGCCCGCGCGCAAACGTATGCTCGAACTGATTCGAGAGGTGCGCGATTCGGGCAAAGCCAATATCGTGCTGTCTTCGCATTTGTTGCGCGATGTCGAAGAGTGTTGCGACGAGATTCTGATCTTGAAAGGCGGCAACATCGCTGCGCATTGCGACCTCGAAGCCGAGCGCCGCGCCAATCGCAAGTTCATCGAGATGGAAGCGCGCGGCGTCAATGAAGGCTTCGTCAACGAGTTGGGCGCGCTGGGTTGTGAGTATGCGTTCAGCAATGCCGAACGGCTCAAGCTGGTATTGCAGGAAGGCTTCGAGTTGCGTGATGTCTATGCGCTGGCCGCGCGCAATCAGGTGCAAATTCGCCGCATGAATTTCAAACGCGATTCGTTGGAAGACATCTTCCTCAAAGCGATTGATAATTGAGACAGCAAATCGTTTCTCTCACGAAGGTCACACGAAGAAGACACGAAGGAAATAGACAGGATTAACAGGATTTTCAGGATTGACGGGATTGGCATAGAGGGATAGACATCACAACGTTTTCTGAATTCTGTCCATCCTGAAAATCCTGTTAATCCTGTCTGATTCTTCTTCGTGTTTTCTTCGTGTGTTCTTCGTGGGAGGAAGGTTTCGATTCCACGTAATGTATGGAGAGAATCATAGTGAGTCGTTGGTTAGTAGTTCTTTTGCTGAGTTGCGCGGTGAATGCCTTCGCGCAAACGCCCGAACCGGATGAGCCCGTGCGCGTCTCGACCGAGTTGGTCATCGTAGACACCCAAGTCACGCGGCAATCTGACGGCAAGCCCGTAGGCGGCATGAAACCCGAAGATTTCATCCTCACCGAAAACGGCGTCGCACAGGACGTGACCTTTTTCAGTCAGGACAAGCTGGCGCTGTCAGTCGTGCTGCTCTTTGATTTGACCGATACGTCACAGCCGGTGTTGAAGCGTTTGGCGACCGGCGCTTTAGAAGCCCTCGCACATTTCAAGCCGCAGGATGAAATTGCCGTTGCTGCGTATTCGAGCAAGATTTTATTGTTGCAATCTTTCACGCGCGACCGCATTGCGGTGTTCGACGCCATCGTCAACGCTTCGCAAATGGATGCGCCCGAACAACTCGCGCTGTTTAACGAAGCCGTGTGGCTGACGGCGGATTACCTGCAAGCCGATGCGAAGCCGAAACAGCGCCGCGTGATTTTATGGTTGAGCGACAATTTGCCGAATAAACCTACGCGCGCGGCGCATACGGAAAAAGAAGCGCTCGACCAATTATTCGAGAACGACATCAGCGTCTTTGGCGTAATGATGCAAACTAAAGAAGGCAAGCTGATTGACTGGGTCGGTCGCTCCAAAGGTTCGGGCAATATGTTCACTTACGCCGAACAAACCGGCGGCGAGATTATCAAAGCGGAAACCGAAA
>JABFSD010000782.1 GCA_013140935.1 Acidobacteriota bacterium | reverse complement strand
CTCATTCAAACCGATCACAATCGTTGCGCCGAAAGTGAGCAGATAACACGCTGCGACTGCCACGCCGCCGATTAACAGCGAACGCGGGATGTCGCTTTGCGGCGCATCGGCTTCGTCGCTCATGGCGGAGCCTAGATCGAGTCCGACCAGCGCGTTCAGGATGAAAGGCCAGAGCGCGAACGATTGCAGCGCGGTGAGTGATTCAACGGCGGCGGCATTCTCAACTGCTACAGGATGGAACCAGCGCCATAGCCCAGCGGCAACCAAGCCCACGGCAATCGCCAGCCGTCCGAACGCGCCGAGGTTTTGCAACCACTTGCCTTGTCCCAACCCGACGATGTGCAAACAGGCTGAAAGCAAAAGTGTGCCGCAAGCAATCAGCACCACGAGATTTTTGTTGTCGGTGAGTTGGGCTCCGCCCAGCAAGGCGGCGACCGAAGCCAGTCCGAGAAAAATGCTGGGCACGTAAAGAAAGGTATTTACCCAATAACACCAGCCGCAGATGAATCCGTGCAGATCGCCGAAGGCCATACGTGTCCACGCATAAACGCCACCTTCGCGCGGATGCTGACGTGCGAGGTCAGCCAACGCGGCGGCATAAGGCAGCATGAAACTGAGCAAGGCGACGAGCCAGACCAGCAAGCTTGCGCGGCCCAACGACATCGTTTGCGAGAGCGTGCTGGGCGTATAAACCGCGACGATGTTCAGCAAGATCAAGTCGCGCAATTTCAGCGCACGTTTTAATTGGTTCATAGCAGCAGGCGTGGCGCAGACTTTAGTCTGTGATAACGTATCGTGGACTTTAGTCCGCGCCTAAAATTATGTAGTGATAATGCGCGGACTAAAGTCCACGATACGTTATCACAGACTAAAGTCTGCGCCACTTTTAGGAGGCCACCCTTGATCGTTCCACTCAATGAATATGATTTTTTGCGCCGCGCGTTGAACGTTTACGGCGAATGCGAAGCCGTAGTTTCTGGCGATGTGCGACTGACTTATAACCAACTCGGCGAGCGCGCAAACCGTTGGGTCAATCTCATGCGTTCGCTCGGCGTCGCGCAAAACGACCGCGTATCCATCATCTCGCAAAACAGCCATCGCATGATGGATGGTTTCTTCGGCGCACCGCTGATGGGCGCGGTGTATATGCCGATCAACTTTCGGTTGGTCGCCAGCGATTTCGATTACATCCTCAACCACGGCGGAGCCAAAATCGTCATCGTCGAAGATGGGTTAGTGGAGAGCGTAAATTCGATTCGCCAGCAATTGCCCAGTGTGCAGCATTTCATTTCGCATAGCGACGAAGGCAAGACGTATGACGGCTGGCAGGATTACGAAACGTTGTTGGCGAGTGCTGACGCCGCTGCACCGAAACCGGCTGACGTAGGCGAGAACGACACGGCCTGCATCCTTTACACCTCCGGCACGACCGGACGCCCGAAAGGCGTGATGCTCACGCACCGCAATCTCTATCTCAACGCGATGAATTCAGTCATCGAATTCGGCCTGACGCACGACGATGTTTATGTGCATACGCTGGCGCAGTTTCATTGCAACGGCTGGGGCTTGCCTTACGCCGTCACAGGTGTAGGCGCAAAACACGTCATCGTCAAAAAATATGAACCGGCTGCGTTTTTTGAATTGGTGACGAAAGAACGCATGTCATTCGCCTGCATGCCGCCGACGATGATCAACATGGCGTTGAATCATCCGCTGACTGATGACAAACGCGGTGCACTGCCGCGCAATGGCGTGCGCGTAGCCACCGCCGGTTCGGCTCCGCCACGCGCCCTGATCGAAGGCATGCAGGAAAAACTCGGCTGGCAAGTGATTCAGATTTACGGCCTGACCGAGACTTCGCCCTTCCTCACCGTCTCGAAAGTCAAACCGCACATGCGCGACTCACCCGCAGAAGAAAAGTATCGCGTACAAACGCGGACGGGCTACGAAATGCTCGGCGTGCAAATTCGCGTCGTTGACGAACAAGGCCAAGACATCGCGCCCGACGGCCAAGCCGTAGGCGAAATCATCGCGCGCTCCAACGTCGTAATGGCTGGTTACTGGCAACAACCTGAAGCCACAGAAGCCGTGATCGTTGATGGATGGTTTCACACGGGCGATATGGCTACGATGGATAACGAAGGCATGGTCGAGATCGTAGACCGCAAAAAAGACCTCATCATCTCCGGCGGCGAAAACGTTTCTTCGATTGAAGTCGAAGGCATGCTCTATAAACATCCCGCGGTACTCGAAGCCGCTTGCATCGGCGTCCCGCACGAACAATGGGGCGAAACCATTGCCGCTCTGGTCGTATTGAAACCAGGGATGACGGCTGACGAAGCGGACTTAATCGCGTTCTGCCGCGAACGCATGGCGCATTTCAAATGTCCGCGCGTGGTGAGTTTCGTTGACGCCTTGCCGCGTACTGCGACCGGCAAGATTCAGAAGAATTTGTTGCGCGAAAAGTTTTGGCAGGGTAGAGAAAAACGAGTGGGGTAAAGGTTTATGCGTTACGCTGTCATCATCGAACCAGAGCCAACCAGTTTTGGCGCTTACGTCCCCGATTTGCCGGGCTGCGTAGCCGTCGGCGAATCGAAGGAAGAAGTTTTGCCGTTGATTCACGAGGCGATTGAATTTTATCTCGAAGGCTTGCGCGAAGACGGGCAACCGATTCCTGTGCCTGCTTGCACTATTGAATATGCTGATGTTCGGCGCGTGGTCTGATTGAACAAGCTATTGGCAGGAGCGCGGGAAGCGCGTAAATTAGCGGCGAAAGTGAGGTAAGTTATGAGTATGCAAACAGCAACACTGGAAGTGAAAGGATTGCAGTTTGAGACGCTGACTGCATTGGGTGAGAAAGCACGCGAATTAGGCAAGAGTTCAGAAGAATACGTTCGTAAGTTAATTGAGGATGATTTGGCGATTGGCGGGATGGATTCTGATGTGATGCTGGCACCTTTCCGTCGCCAAGTTGAAGGAAGCGGTATCACAGACGACGAACTGGATGAGCTTTTTATGGAAGCGCGCCGCGACAATGGCCATCAACAGTCGGCGCAGCTTGAAACCGAACCGTGGCTATCTCAATGGCACGAACTCGCTGAAGCCATGGGTCGAGAGTGGCCTATCGGACAAAGCGCAGCAGACGTGATAGCGAAAATGCGACGATGACATCTCTCACCATGAAACTAGCGATAGACGCCAACGTATTTGTCTCTGCTGCCAATGCGAGCGAGCCGCAGCACGCGGGTAGCTTGCGTTTTTTGCACGAGGTGCGTAACCGAGCCGTCGCCGTGTTTTGTCCAACCCTAATCTTACCGGAATGCAGCGCAGCTATCAGCCGGCCAACGGGCAGTGCCGCATTGGCAGCGGCTTTAGTGACACAGATTCAACAGTGGCCGGCGTTGCAACTCATCTCGCTCAATTTGGCACTGGCCCAACGTGCGGCTGCCATTACGGGTGCGCAAAAGTTGAAAGGCGCTGACGCTGTTTATGTCGCATTAACCGAAGCGCATGCCGACACATGGATCACTTGGGATAAAGAACTCTTGCAACGTGGCCCCGCCATCGTACCAACCTTAACACCTGCCGATTGGTTGCAAGCCAACGTGCCGCCTCCAAGCGTGCCTTAATGAAACAACTCATCACCGTCGAAAACCTGCACAAAAGCTACGGCGCACACGCTGCGTTGAAAGGCGTGAGCTTGGCTGTTGAGCATTCGCAACTCACCGCGTTGATCGGGCCGTCGGGGTGCGGGAAGTCTACGTTGTTGCGGTGTCTGAATGGCTTGGAGCAATTCGATGAAGGGCGCATTTGCATCGGCACGATTACCCTGGAAATGCATGAAGGCAAACTGCCTGCGGATCACAGTACGAAGCTGCGCAATTTGCGCGAACAGGCGGGGATGGTGTTTCAGAGCTTCAATTTGTTTCCGCATTTGACGGTGCTGGAAAACGCTACGCTCGCGCCGGTCGTAGTCAAAAAGCAAAGCAAGCCAGCCGCTGAAAAAATCGCGCGCGAATTGCTCAAGAAAGTTGGCCTCGGCGAACGCATGGATTATTACCCGTCGCAACTTTCAGGCGGACAGCAACAGCGCGCGGCGATTGCACGAGCACTCGCAATGGAACCGCAAGTGATGCTGTATGACGAACCGACTTCGGCGCTTGACCCAACGTTAGTGGGCGAAGTGCTGGGCATTATGCGGCAGCTCGATGACGAAGGGATGACGCAAGTCGTCGTCACGCACGAGATGCGTTTCGCGCGCGAAGTCGCCGACCAAGTGATTGTTTTGTCAGCCGGTGAAATCGTCGAAGCGGGCGACCCCGAAGTGATTTTCACTGCGCCGAGTGATGAACGTACGCGCGAATTTCTGAAGGGCTTTTTGCAATGAGAAGAAGGAGAGACAGAGAGACCGAGAGAAGGAGAGACGGAGAGATACTGCAGGCGCTCTATCGTTCTGTCTCTCTGTCTCTCCTTCTCTCTGTCTCTTTGTTTACAACGGCCAATGCGCAAGACCTCCGTTGGGGCGGAGACGCGGAAGGCGGCGCGCCATACCTCCTGCCCAATCCGAAAAATCCGCGCGAGATTGTTGGCTTCGAGATTGATCTGATGAATGCGCTCGCTGCGCAACTCAAACGCAAATCGGTGTTCGTTCAAAACCAATGGGACGGACTCGTGCCCGGCTTGCAGCGCGGCAATTATGAACTCGCTGTCAATGGCATTGAGATTACTGAAGACCGACAGCAACAAGTTAATTTCTCGATTGCTTATTACCTCTGCGGCGAACGTTTGAGTGTGCGCGTCGAAGAAAATGCCATCCAGTCGCTCGCCGATCTCAAAGGCAAAGTCGCGGGTACGCTCAAGGCCTCGCTCGCGCAACGCATTCTCGAACAGGCAGGCGGCATCGAAGTCCGTTCGTATGAAAACCAGAACAACGCTTACGACGATCTAGCCATCGGGCGTTTGTCAGCCGTGTTGATGGATGAACCGATTGCGGTTTATTACTCCACGCCCAATCCGAAACTCAAACTCGTAGGTGCGCCGATTGAGCAGATGGAATACGGCATTGCGGTACGCAAGCGCGACGCGGCGCTGTTACAACAGGTGAATGACGGATTGCTGGCGTTGATGCGCAACGGCGAGTTGCAACGCATCTACGAAAAGTGGGGCATCTGGAACGCGGCGACCGCACAGCACTTTGAAAAGCTGACGGGCGCCAAGGCTGCGCAAGCGGCTGACAATTCGGCGACGAATCAGGTCTTTCAGGATTTCACGCAAAATCAGACGCGCCAATTGACGTGGGGCGAACGATTGCAACGTTGGAAAAGTTATCTGCCGCCGCTGTTGTTCGTTGGCGCACCGATGACGTTGTTGATCTCGTTGCTCTCGATGGTGGTCGCGGTGATTTTGGGCTTGGCGTTGGCGCTCGTGAATCTTTACGCGCCGCAACCTTTCACTTGGCTGGCGCGTGCCTATGTGGAAGTAATGCGCGGCACGCCGCTGTTGATTCAGTTGTATTTGATCTTTTACGGCTTGCCGAACATAGGCATTCGCCTTTCGCCCATTGTCGCCGCTGTCGTAGGACTCGGCTTGAATTACGCGGCTTACGAAGCAGAGAACTATCGCGCCGGCATCAACGCGATTCCGCGCGGACAGATGGAAGCCGCGTTGTCATTAGGCATGACGCGCTGGCAAGCCTTACAGCACATCGTCGTGCCGCAAGCCATGCGGCTGGTGATTCCGCCGGTGACGAACGATTTCATCGCGCTGTTCAAAGACTCTTCGATTGTGTCGGTGATAACGATGGTCGAGTTGACCAAAGTCTATGGGCAACTGGCCTCGACTTATTACGATTACATCGGTGTCGGGCTGATTACCGCCACGATTTATTTTCTGATGGGCTTGCCCTTTGTGCGGCTGGCCCGTTGGGCTGAAGCGAAACTCGCTACGGACAAGCGCGTCGCCGCTTCTCTCTGAAAGACATGATTATCGCTCTCGCCGGTCGTCGCATAGATGCGCCTGACACTAACCCGCCGCGCTTTCCCGTCGCCAATGTCGCATTGGTCAAAGTGCGTATCGCTGAATTCATGCAAAGTCATGGCGTGACGGGGTTGGTCTGCGCGGCGTCGTGCGGCGCTGACCTGCTCGCGCTTGAAGTCGCAGGCGAACGCCAGTTACGCCGTCGCGTCGTATTGCCTTTCAACCATCAACTCTTTCGCGCGACTTCTGTCATTGATCGCGGCGGCGATTGGGGAAAACGATATGACCGCATTATTGCCGAGGTTGTTGCGGAAGATGATCTGATCGAATACGCGCACGATCCGAATGACAGTGCGACGTGGTTGGTGGGCAATCACGATATTCTCAAACACGCGCAAGCGCTGGCTGATGAAACCAGATCTTACCTCGCCGCATTGATCGTATGGGAAGGGAATTCGCGCGGCGCAGACGATGTATCCGGCCATCTCAAAGCCGAAGCCGAAGCGCGCGGTCTGGGCATAGCCAAAGTATTGACGCTGTAACGTAGCGCAGGCTTCAGCCTGTGGCCGTAGTGTGGACTTTAGTCCGTACGAGAAAAAAGTGACGTGCGGACTAAAGTCCACACTACGGCCACAGGCTGAAGCCTGCGCCACGTTGTACTAAAGAAAAGCCGTGCCTATAATCCGCCCGCCTTATACCCCTGTCGGTCGTTTTGATTTACTGATTCGTTGCCTGAAACAGTTCGTTGTGGGAAAGCAGTTCGGTTCATTGTCCTTGGCTGAGGTGCCGTTATGCCCAGAAACAATCCCTTCGTAAAAAACGCCTTCATCATTCGACCCTTCGGCAAAAAGCCCGTAGACATGCTGAACGCCAAAGGCGAAAAGGAAGTCGGTGCGACCTATGATTTCGATCAGGTCGAAAAAGCGTTGCTGAGTCCGGCGCTCGCGCAGTTGGGCATCAGCGGACGCACGACCATCGAGTTGATGCGCGCGGGCAATATCCGTGAAGACATGTTTCACCGCTTGCTGACTGCCGATCTGGTGATTGCCGATCTTTCGATTCATAACGCGAACGTCTATTACGAATTGGGCTTGCGCCATGCGTTTCGTGACAAGCATACGTTTATGCTGCGGTGCGAAGGCTTGAGTACTTATCCTTTCGATCTGCAAACGGATCGCTATTTCGTCTATCACCGCGAAGACCCCGCCCGCAGCCTGCCGCAACTCATCAGCGCACTCGAAGAGACGATTATGTCTGAGCGCGCCGACAGTCCGGTTTATCAGTTGTTGCCGAATCTGACCGCCAATGATCGTTCGCGCTTTTTGACGCCGCCGCGCGAATTCAGCGAAGCCGTCGAACGCGCCAAGAAAGTCGAAAGTCCCGGCGATTTGCGACTGCTCGCCGTTGAGTCGGAAGGTTTCATCTGGGAAATCGAAGGCTTGCGCGAAGTGGGGCGCGCGCAATTCGAGTTGAACTTTCACTGGGGCGCGCGGGCTACGTGGGAGATGTTGCGGCGGCATTATCCTGATGATCTCGAAGCCAATCTCGTGCTGACGCGCATCTATCAACGTTTGTTTGAACACAGCGAAGAAGCCGAGATGCAGGCCAAGTCGAGTCAGGCGCTCGAACGCTTGCGCAGCCAGCGCGAAATCGCGCGCATCCATCGTTCTGAATTGTTGGCCTTGCTCGGTCGCCAAATCCGCACGGAATGGATCAGCAGTTGGGATCAGTTGCCTGCCGATCAATTACGCGCGCAAGCCCTGAGCTCGCCGTTGCTCGTGCAGGCTTATGAATCGTATGCCGATGCGTTTTATGAAGACCTGAATAATTACAACGCGGGACTCAACGCCTTGTCGTTGTTGATGGTGCAACACGAGCTCGCGCGCGCGCTGCCTGAAACCTGGCAGGAGCTTTCTGACGCGCCCGACGTGATGCTTGAGACGCTGGCCCGTCAGGTTGCCAAACTCAAATCCGCTGTCGCACTTTCGCTTGAATCAGAACGCCCACGACTGGCGCGCGAACGACAAGGCAAGCGCGATTTCTGGCTGGAATTGCACGAAGCCAGTTTTTATTGCCTGACCTCTACGCAACGCATGCGCGTGCGACAGGAATTCGACGAAGCCTTTCGCCTCGCGCCGCCCGCGTGGATCGAAGCCTTAACTGAAGTCCTGAACGTTTACGTCAAGCTCGGCGTGTTCACCGAGAACGTCAACATCGCACTCGAACAGTTGCAACGCGCGCGGTTGCGTCAGCGCACGCGACTCACCGTACCCAAGCCGGTCAAAGCCGCCAAGAAACGCATCATCCTGTTTGCCGGGCATCGCGTAGACAATCTGACGCCTACGCATCAACTCAAAGCGTTGCGCCGTGCGAAGGTGCGCTTCCCGCAAGACAAAGCGAGTTTAGACAAAGCGACTGAGGCGATTCGCGCGGCGATTCAACAACAGGGCGATCCGTCGAACATCCTGTTCGGCATGGCAGGCGGAGCCAACGGCGGCGAGATTCTTTTTCACGAAGCCTGTCACGCGCTCGGCATCAAGACGCGCCTTTATCTGGCTGGGCCGCGCGATGAGTTCGTCGGCCAATTCGTTTCGCTCGCGCAATCGGCGGGTGAGTGGTACGAACGTTTCGACGCGCTCTATCACCACGAACAAGTCGAAGAGCGCATTCAACTCGCCGACACGCTCGAACTGCCGCGCTGGTTGCAACTCAAACCGCATTACGACATTCGCCGCCGCGCCGGGCTGTGGATGTTGCAACACGCGCTCGTCAATCGCGTGCTCTATAACGCCGAAGTCGTACTCCTCGTGTTGTGGAGCGGCGAAGAACTCGAAACGCCCGGTACGCTCGACGACCTGATGAAACGCGCCATCGAAAAAGGCATCAAACTCGTGGTGCTGAAATCGAAAGAAGTTTTTGGCGAATAGGTGCGCCAGCGTCCCGCTGGCAGTCGGATCGCGAGCATCTTGCTCGCCCGTGACAAGCGCCGATATGCACCACAACGAAAAGCCGGCCCGCGAGACGCGGGCGACCCGACGGCCTGCGGGACGCAGGCGCACCAAATCAAGGAGCATCCCCATGTCCGACCACACCGCTGCCGAACTCAACCGCATTCAAATTCCCGGCAAGGCCGTTGACGCTGCGCAAAAGCCGAAGCCTACGCAACGGTTGTTTACCGACCTCAAAGTGCAAGCCGCATACGACATTCAATCGCTGTCGCGTGACGGCGAAGCGGCCAAAGTCACGCCGCTGCGCGCGAGCGACTTGCGCGATCAGGTCGTCGAGCTTGAATTCGAGAACGGCGAAAAACTCTGGGTCAAAGGCGACCGCTTGCTCGAACGCCTCGCCGAAGAGAAACAACGTGAGCAACAGATTCGCGCGCGTTCTGGCGGCGCGGCTTCGGGTGCAGATGACGAAGTGCGTTTGCCTACAGTGTGGACG
>JABFSD010000759.1 GCA_013140935.1 Acidobacteriota bacterium | reverse complement strand
CCCCCGTTCGATAAATAGCCATCGGGCAATGCGCGCTGCCGACGAGCAACGTACTGTCGGGCGGCAATTGCACAACTTGATCTTGATGCATGTAATGCAAGCGGCAAACAGCTTGCGGAGGCTGCATCCAACTTTCGCTCTGAAGAATTTCAATTTCACGAATGCCTACGCCCCAGCCCGTCGCGGCTTTAGCGACTTTGCCGCCCAATGCTTCGGCCAATAATTGATGCCCGAAACAAATGCCGATGAAAGGTTTTTGCTCAGCCACCAATCGCTGAATGAATGCTTTCAGCGCCTGAATCCACGGCTCGTCGTCATACGCCGAATAGCGCGAACCGGTTGCCAGATAGCCGTCGCATTCATCCAACGTTGCAGGCAATTCCCCGTTGATCGCATCGTAAGTTCGCAAGGTGAAATGCTTATCAAACAGCGCCTCGAACATTTGCGCGTAATCGCCCGCGATAGGTTGAAAGCGTTCTGCGACATGGTCGCAAAGCAGCAAGCCAATTTTCATAGCGTTAATCGCAAGTGATAAGACTTCGGTCGCGTGAAAGCAGCGAAGCCGAGTTGTGACAGCGTGCAACCGCGTCCCGAATCTTTCACGCCCGTCCACGCGAGCGCCGGATCGAGATAGTCACAGCGGTTCATATACACCGTACCGGTTTCGAGTTGATCGCCGATGGTGAGCGCGGCTGCGGCATCCGTCGTCCACACCGAAGCCGTCAGTCCATAGCGGCTGTCATTCATCAGTTGCACGGCTTCGGCATCGTCGCGGACGGGCATGATGCCTACGACGGGGCCGAAGGTTTCTTCGCTCATCACGAGCATCGAGTGATTGACGTTGACCAAGACTTGCGGCGCGAGATAAGGCGTGCCGGGCTTGCTCATTAGAAACGACGATTCATCAATCAACGCACGCGCGCCTTTCTCAACCGCATCGGCGATGTGTGCGCGCACTTTGTTAGCCGCGTCAGTGCGTACCAGCGGGCCGAGCGTTGTTTGCGGATCAAGCGGATTGCCCAGCTTGTATTGCCGGGTCAAGGCGACAAAGCCTTCTACGAATTTTTCATAAACGTCTTGATGCACATAGATGCGCTCAATCGCGCAACACGATTGGCCTGAGTTGAACATCGCGCCGTCCACTAGATTGTCAATCGCTGCGCTGAGATCAGCATCGGCACGCACATACGCCGGATCTTTGCCGCCGAGTTCCAAGCCCGTAGCGATGAACCGCTGGCTCGCGGCACTTTGCACGGCGCGGCCTCCGGCGACAGAACCGGTGAAGGCAACAAAACTGATGCGTTCGTCTTTGATGACTTCGGCCACTTGGTCGTGGTTGATGTGCAGATATTGAAATATGCTGTCAGGCAAACCGGCGGCGGCAAAGGCTTCGGCGTAACGTTCGGCAACGAGCGGCGTTTGCGGCGCGATTTTCAGAATGACCGAATTCCCTGCCAACAATGCAGGCACAATCGCATTGACCGAAGCCAGCCACGGATAATTCCACGGCGCGAGCACCAATACGACGCCCAAAGGCTCGCGGCGGATAAAGCGTTGAAAGTTTTCTTTAGATATATTGGCGGGTTCGAGCGCAAGATCGGCGAGTTCGCGTTCGGCGATGTCGCACATGAAATTTACGCGCTCGGCAAAGCCGCGTTTTATTTCGAACGAACTATACGCAATCGGACGCCCGATTTGCCGCGTCAGCTCTTCGCCCATTTGGTCAGCGTGTTCGACTAGCCACGCGAGCATACGACGGCAGACTGCAATCCGTTCTGCCACGGGAGTACGCTTCCAGCCACGCTCAACGCTGACGGATTTGTGCAACGCAGCTTCGACTTGTTCATTCGTTGCGAGCGATCGTTCGGCATAGACCGAGCCATCAACAGGGGAAATCACTTGGTACATAAAAAGCCATCAAAGTCTGCGGGGTGTAACGCGGATTAGTAATCCGCGTTACACCCCGCCAGAGGCAAAGTTATTCAGGCGTCACATAAGCCGCCGTGATGCCGCCGTCCACTAAAAATTCCGTACCCGTCACATAAGACGATTCATCCGAAGCCAGATACAACGCAGCATAAGCAATCTCTTTCGCTTCGCCGAAACGTCCCATCGGAATGTGTACGAGGCGGCGCTGCTTCTTTTCGTCGGTGTTGAGATAGCTCATCAGCAACTCCGTGCGCAACGGCCCCGGACACAGCGCATTGACGCGAATGTTTTCGCGCGCGTGAATCACGGCGAGTTCGCGCGTCATCGAGAGGACTGCGCCTTTGCTCGCCGTGTAAGCCACTTGCGGCGTCGCTGCGCCGAGCAAGGCTACGAACGAAGCCGTGTTGATGATCGAACCGCCGCCTGCGCGCCGCAAAGCGGGAATGCCGTATTTGCAACCCAGAAAAACGCCTTTCGCATTGACGTTCATCGTCAAATCCCAAATCGCTTCTTCGGTCGTGACGGCGTTGTCGTCGCTGTGATGCATGATGCCGGCGTTGTTGAACAGGATGTCGAGTTTGCCGAATTTGCGTTCGGCGAACTTGACCATCTTCGCGTTGTCTTCGGCTTGGGCTACGTCGGCGTGCGTATAAGCCGCTTGTCCGCCAGCGGCTTGAATCAGCTTGACGGTTTGTTTGCCTTCTTTGTCGTTCACGTCTACGCAAACGACGGCTGCGCCTTCGCGGGCGAACAGCAAAGCGGTTTCGCGGCCAATGCCGCTGGATGCGCCAGTGATCAGCGCGACTTTATCTTTTAATCGCATTCGTTATGAATCCTCTTAGTTAAGCCGTTTGGCTTTAATGATTTTGTTGGGCGGCGGCAGGCATCGTGCCTCGTAGGCGTGCCGTTGCGTTCGCCGAGCACCTTCACCGTCTGGTTATGCAGGAAAAAACATTCTCTCTGCATAACAATGGGCAATGCGTAATGGACAAGGGACAATAATTTAATTTTCAGTGCGCTAAAAAACTAAGCGGTTTTCGGATTCGCCCACAGCTTGTTAATCACCGCAATCAACACCGCGCCACTAAGCAAAAATACGACCAGCAACAACCAGACGGCACTCGTGCGACCGTAAAGAAAATTGCCTACGGTAAACAGCGCAGACCAAATCGTCGTGCAACCCGCAACCCAACCGACTAACGCCAGCGGCATGCTATCGCCTTTGGCCGTCTCGGTTTTCGTCATACCTGCCGCCGCACGAACCGGTGCCCAACCCGGCCCAGGCGGACTGACCTTGCGATAAAAATCAATCAGAGTTTGCTTGTCGGTCTGCGGCGCGAAGAAAGCCGCGAGCAACCAACACACTGTCGTAGTCGCAATCGTAATGAGCAGCTTTGTCGAGCCGCTATACGAAGTCGTTTGCAAAAACACCGCGATGAAAAACGAACTGATCATTGCCACGACTTCGCACCACGCATTGATGCGCCACCAGAACCAACGCACAAGATAAAGCAGCCCTGTGCCTGCGCCGACTTGCAGGATGATGTCGAAAGCGTCTTTGGCCGAATCGAGAAAGAACACCAACGCCGACGAAAGGAAGAACAGCATCACCGTAGCCAGTCGTCCCATTAGCACGTAATGCTTCTCTTCACCGTCGGGCTTGATGAAGCGGCGATAAAAGTCATGCACGAGATAAGACGCGCCCCAATTCAAATGCGTCAGGATCGTCGAAGAATTCGCCGCGACCAATCCACCGACCATCAAGCCTACGAATCCAACGGGCAGGAACTTGAGCATCGCGGGATAAGCGATGTCGTGTCCTAACAGTTTCGGGTCGAGATTCGGAAAGGCCGCTTGAATGTCTGAGAGTTGCGGATAAACCAGAATCGAAGCCAGCGCGACCAATATCCACGGCCACGGGCGCAAGACGTAATGGGCTACGTTAAAGAACAGCACTGCGCCTAGTGCGTCCTTTTCAGATTTTGACGCGAGCATGCGCTGCGCGATGTAAGAGCCTCCGCCGGGTTCTGCGCCCGGATACCACACCGACCACCATTGCACGGCAATGGGAATGATGAACACCGCCACGGCTGTGTCCCAGTTGTTGGTGAAGTCAGGCAACACGTCGAGGTAGTTGATTCCGTTCGGCCCTTTCATTGTCGAGAGCTTGCTGATGAGTCCATCGAGGCCGCCGACCAATGGATGTTTGAGCGCGAAGTAAGCCGCCGCCACGACCGCCGTCATCTTGATAAAAAACTGAATCATATCAATGACCAGCACGCCCCACAGGCCGGAATGCGCGGCGAAGGCTACGTTGAGCAGCCCGACGAAAGCGAGCGTCTGCCAGCGTTCGAGACCAAACAGAATCGCGGCAATTTTGCACGCCGCCAGATTTACCGTCGCCATAATCAGGCAGTTAAAGAGCAAGCCCAGATAAATCGCGCGAAAGCCGCGCACCGTCGCCGCCGCTTTGCCCGAATAACGAATCTCGTAAAATTCCAAATCAGTGAGTACGTCAGAACGCCGCCACAGCCGAGCGTAAAAGAACACAGTGGCGACGCCGGTCAGCACGAATGCCCACCAGACCCAGTTACCGGCTACGCCTTGACGGCGCACGATGTCGGTGACGAGGTTGGGCGTATCGCTGCTGAACGTCGTCGCTACCATCGAAAGCCCCGCGAGCCACCAGGGTACGGAGCGACCGGAAGCGAAAAACTCAGACGTGTTTTGGGCGGAACGTTTGCTGAAAAAAAGGGCCGGGACAAAACAAACGGCTACGGCGGCGAGCGCAATGATCCAGTCGAGCGCAGTCAGGTGCATGCGAGATTCCTTTCGGTGCTTGGTTCAAGTTTTACAGCGTGTTGGGTGCGGGAAAGTGGCGGCATCTTAAGGGGCTGAAGTGAGAAGTGGCAACACGAGCAACTTACACCACTTCGATGGTAAGGCCGGTAAAGCGACTGAGCCGAAGATCGTTCGTCAGAAAAACATCGCAACGGGCTTGAACGGCGGCGGCGAGGTGCAATGAGTCTGGCGTTTTGAAATTGTATTGCGCGCGAATTTCCGTCGCGCGGTCAATCACGTCACGCGTAAGCGACACCAATTCGACGATAGTGTTGGCGAAGTAATCATCAAAATCTTTGAGCAACGTCGCATTACCGTCGCGCAGCGGTTTCACGCGACATTCCAAGCGGGCCATCTCGCTAGTAATGAGGACAAGCCCAGCCCGCGCCAGAATGGCATCTACCCTCGGCGCAAATTGCACGACGGTTTCGACGGTATAAATAATGGGAGCAGTATCCAGGTAGTAGCGCATCAATCATTCCAACTATCGCGTTCTGCTTGCAGATAAGCGTCAATCTCTTCGCGCGTTCGTGGCTGATGTCCACGAGCGCGTTGGCGCTCACGAATTTCCGCAATGACTTCATCGTGCGGACGTTTCGGCGCGGGCGTGAGCGGTTCGACCGAGAGCCGTACCTTCATCGGCGTAAGCGGCAAGGCTTCGTCGAGCGTGACGGTGGAATGATCGGTTAAAGTTCCTGTAACGACATAAGCAGTTTCCATAAGTTTTACCTCGGCAAGCATTATACGCAAAGTTAATCAGGCGAGCGCAATGATCCAGTCGAGCGCAGTCAGGTGCATGCGAGATTCCTTTCGGTTGTGAGAGCGAGCAAAGCCCGGCTCACACACAGGTAGAACAGTTGGTTGATGACAATTTCAGGTGCCGGAAATGCAGGCGTGATGTTGCGGCAGGATAGTAGCGGGGGCTGAGAATTCTGTCGAGATTGACTGAGGCAAGTCACCAAATCGTAACAATGTTCGTAAGAGCGCGTATCTTATAGTCTTTGGTAAGTGGCTCCTCACGCGGGAAATTGGCCCACATTTCGCGCCGGACTTCCGACAAGTCTTCTTCGGTGACACGCACGTTCAAATGTTCCAACGAACCGAGTACGCTTTTGAACGGTGCCTTGCCGCTCGCAGCTTCCAATCCAATTTCCAGCGCGTGGCCGTTTACCAATGGACGGCGTTGAGCAATGAACTCAATGAAATGCAACGTCTCGCGCTGCAATTCAAACGGGAGCGTTGCTGCTTTTTGTGTAATTTCCGCGACGAGACTGATTGCCATTTTTGTACCTCTGGAATATCTGGCAGCGATGAATGTAAACGGAAGGAGCTTTCGGCAAACTCACTCACGAAATCTCCAAAATTCTGCCGCGCATAATAAACCGGGAGCGGGTTGGCTGTGAACCCGCTCCCGGAAATTTACTGCATGCAATGGGTTTGCGTTTAGAAGTGATACTTCAACGCAAACTCCAAGTTTCGCGCGTTGCTCACCGTACCGAAGATGCGACCAAACGTGTTGGTGTTCGCAATGCTGGCGGCAGGCGGTGAGAAACTGGGATGGTTGGTGGCGTTGAAGAATTCGGCTCGAAAATCAATGTAGTTCTTTTCCGAGACGTAAAACTTCTTGCCGAGACTCGCATCCCAATTGGCGTAACCGGGTGCACGGGCAATGCCTACGCCCGCTGAACCGAATTTACCAGCCGTAGGATTTGTGAATGCGCTGATGTTGAGCCACAACCCATCGGGCGTGCTGCCCGAAGGACGGTCTGATTGCTGGGCACCGGGTTACCCACCAGATTCGGACGAGCCGTGCCGCGTCCACCTTGTAGCGAAACGTCAGCCGCCGTCACCGTGATCGGGAAGCCCGTGCGGAATTGCACGATATTGCTCAACGACCAGCCGCCAATGATCGCATTGATGACTGGATGCATGTCGCCGCCAAAGCTTTTCCCTTTGCCGACCGGCAGTTCATAAGAACCCGACCAGACAAAGTTATGCTTCGCATCGAAAAACGCCGGGCCGTAGTTATAACCGCGACGATCATAGTGATTCGCCGAATAAGCGCCCTGTGCAGCGACGCCGCCGCTGCCGTAATAACCGAGGTTATCGGTCATCGTTTTGCTCAACGTATAAGAAGCTAAAAATTCCAGCCCCTTGCTGCTGCGTTGACGCATGCTCATTTGCAGCGAGTTATAACGGCTCACGCCCCACGAAGCCGTACCACTGATTTGCGTAATCAATGGCAAAACAGGGAAGAGCGGGCGACGGCTGTTCAACGGTGCCCATTTGGTCGGATCAGGGTCAGTACCGGGTAAAGGTTGATTCCAGTCCGTCGGCGCTACGAGGTGCGTCGCGTTGTTGCCGACGTAAGCAGCCGAGAACGACGTGCCACTGTTCAATGCATATTCGAGCGTCAGGTTGTATTGCTGCGTGAATTGCGGACGCAGTTTCGGATCCCACACACGAATCTGACCGTTCGGCGTGTTGCGTACGATCACGTCGGTGAAGCCACGCGTAATCGTGCCCGCGCCCGTTGTCTGGTCGTAGGTTTGATCGGCTTCGTTAAAGAACGGCGGATTCAAAGGCAAGCGCAGGTTCGCACCCGTGCCTTCCATGAATTGTGTGATGCCGTAACCAGCGCGCACCACCAATTTGTTCTTGAACATATCGGGCGTCCACGCAAAGCCAATGCGCGGTTCATAGCCTTTATAGAAAGGCGCATACAACGCACGGCTGTTGCCATCGCGTCCGGCAAACAGTTGCTTGCCACTGAACAAGGCAAAGCTCGACTGACGATCTTTCACTTCAACGACCGGCGAGGTGTATTCCCAACGCAAGCCGAGATTGATCGTGAAATTGCTGCGCACTTTGTAATCATCCTGGAAGAAAATTCCCCAACGATTTTGGCGATGTCCCCATGAACCGGTTTGGCTGCCGATACTCTTGTTCGACAGTAAGTCGAGCAGGAAGTCGGCATAGGCCGAGCCGGTAAAACGTCCGTCATAGGTGAAGCCACCCAGGATGCCGTTGTTGCCGGGATAGAAACGATTTTGTTGATAGTGCAACAACTGTCCGCCCATCTTGAACGAATGGCGTCCGCGCAAAATGGTCAGGTTGTCGCCATACAAGAAGTTATTCGACACGTTGTCAGAAGTGACGACGCGCGTGCCGACGCCGCTCAGGCCGTTGCCCAACGTGATGGCACTTACACCGACAAAAGCCTGCGAGCCGGGAATGCCCAGTTTCGCGTTGCCATTGCCGATCTTCGCCCAATCGTTCACGTCGTCAATAAAGACCGTGCGGTTCATTCCGACGCGGGCTTCATTGATGATGGTGGAACTGATTGAACGCGTGTAGTTGAACACGATGCTTTGCGGACGGCTGAAACTCTTGCCCGGAAACGCCAACGGGAATGCCCCGCGGCTGCCCAAACTATTGTAATTGCCAAACGAATAACGACCGCTCAGATTGTCTTTCTCTGAAAACCGCGCATCTAGTTTCACGTCGAACTGGAAGCCGTCAATGGCCGAAGCCGTACTCGTGTTGTAAATGCCCAAGCCCGTCGCCGCGTCTATGCGCGAGGCTTGCGGATAAAGCACGTTATCGGCAAATAAAGCTTTCGCCGCCGGATTGATAATGCGATTGGTAGGAATGACATTGCCTGGGAAACAGGCCGTGCGGTCTGCCGCCGTGCAAAGGCCGGTCTTTTGCGGATCACGAATCGGCGTCGTGATGCTTGCCAAGTTGCCTGCGCGCCAATCAGGAGAAGCTACGTTCACCGAAGTGTTGCCGCCGCCGCGCTGTTTCGTGCCTTGATAGTCAGTAAAAAAGAAAAACTTCTCTTTGATAATCGGGCCGCCCAGCGTGCCGCCAAAAACGTTCTGTCGCAGCTTTTGTTTTAAGGCTTTGCCATTGGCATCTCGCCCGTTGTTGCGGTTGTTTTCCCATTGATTGGCGTCGAGCTTGTCGTTGCGCAAAAACTCGAACACGTTGCCGTGATAATTATTCGTGCCTGATTTCATCGGCGCGTTGACGATGGCTCCAGTCACGTTGCCGAACTCTGACGAAGAGTTGCTGGTTTCGACGCGGAACTCGGCCAGCGCGTCAACGCTGGGTTTGTAACCGATCTGGTTGTCAATCGTTTCGTCCACCGGCAGCCCATCGAGCAAAAACGAATTGCCCTGTTCGCGGTTGCCGTTCACATAAGGACGGCCTTGCGCTTGTTGTCCCGCACCGGTCATACCGCGCGGGTTGGGCGTAATCGAACCGGGTACGAGCAAGGTCAATGATTGAAAGTTGCGACCGTTGAGCGGCAGGTTGGTCGCGGTTTGACCGGTGATGACGCTACCGACGGTTACGTTTTCGGTTTGCAATATCGGTGCGACATCCTGCACGTTGACGATTTCGCTAACCTGTCCCACGGTCAGTTCAAGATTGACGCGGGCGATCTGGTTGACTTCGAGTTTGATGTCATTCGAAGCGATTTTCTTGAAGCCGGATTTCTCGGCGTTGATGACGTAAACGCCGACCGGTAAAAACGGAATCGTATACACACCCGAATCGCTCGTCTTCGCGTTGTATTCGAGTTTAGTACCTTGATTGGTGGCCGTGACTTTGGCATCGGGGACTGCCGCGCCTTGCGGGTCAGTCACCGTGCCGGTC
>JABFSD010000605.1 GCA_013140935.1 Acidobacteriota bacterium | reverse complement strand
GCGTTGTTTTACGGCGTGTTGTCGGTGATGCGGCAATCGTTCGGCTTTGCGATTTTGGCGGTGCTGGCGGGCAACGGCGGATGGTGGCACTGGTTGCAACGCACGGGCGATTTCGGCTTCTTCGCGCATCCGCAAGTGTGGTTGATTCCGGCGGCACTGTCGGTGTTGATCGCGGCTCATCTGAATCGCAAACAACTCTCGCTCGAACAACTCACGACGATTCGTTATGTCGCGTTGATGACGATTTACGTTTCTTCGACGGCAGACATCTTTCTCAACGGTGTCGCCGATTCGCCCTGGTTGCCCTTGATTCTCGCGGTGCTTTCCATCGTGGGCGTAATGATCGGGATGATGATGCGCATTCGGGCCTATCTGTTTTTGGGTACGGCGTTTTTGTTGCTGTCGGTGATTACGTTGGTATGGCACGCGGCGGTGAGCTTCGGCTGGCGCTGGCTGTGGTATGTCGCGGGCATCGCGTTCGGCATGGCGATCATTTATCTCTTCGCCATGTTCGAGCGCCATCGCACGGCGTGGCTGTTGTGGATGGAGCGCTTCAAAACCTGGCAGGCATAAAAAAAGCGGCAGAGCGAGAAAGGAGACGCCCTGCCGCTTGGATAAAATCAAATCACTTTCGCTTAGCGCACGATGATGGCTTTAGAAAGCCCACGCACTCGGCCGCCATTGTCCGGCGTGACCGCCACGAAACTCGGATTGTTATAAAGTCCCGGCGTGTCATAACCGCTGCCGACATATTCTGCGGTGATGTCGGCGCTGCCGCCGTTACTGACTTTGGTGCGCAGGAAAAACGCGCCCAGGTCATAGAGCCGCACTTTGTCGCGGCCTGCGTTGAATTCGTTGTTGTTGATGATCGGAATTACGATCACGCGGCGATTGCGCACGCCCGTGCCTTGCGAGGGAGCCTGGAAGGCGCTGTCGCCCGCCTTGGCCGCGCTATATTCTTTATACGTGATGCCTTGCTTGACGTTGATGTCGGGCGGATAGGTCGCCGAATTCAAACCGCCGTTGTAATCACCGAAACGCGCGTTCAGTCCTTGCCGCACGGTGCCGCCGTTCTCGCCCGGTTCCGTGCCAATCCAGTCGCCGGGATGGATGCAAACCTTAATGCCGCCCGCAATGCGATCTCTCAAATCGCTGCCGCCCGTGTCCATTCTGGTTCCGTCAGGATTGAGCGCGGCGAGGGCCTGGAAGTTGCCGCCGGCCACAAAGCCCGTGCCGTTGCCGTTCGATCCGGCTCTGATGACATAAGTGCAACCCGGCGTGAACTTATAAGCGTTGCCGCAGGCTGCCGATCCCGGGGGCTTATTCAACGGCATGAAATTCACCGGGTCTTGCAACGCGCTCAGCGGCACCCAATTGCAGAGGGTGTTTAACGGACTGTCACTGCTAAGAGTGGGAGGCGTGCCTACCGGCGCATCTGCGGCGGGCGGTGTTAAACCATTGGCAGACATGCTGGCGACTGCCTCACGTGTCACACCTAAAAACTGTCTACCGATCGAGACGTTCGTGAAGATGCCTCTGACGTAATGCATCGGGATATTCACTCTGATGAAACGAACGCGCGGAGCGACCGTGTCCCCTTTGGCCTGGGCGATGGTCAGTTCCTTGTTAGTACCGAAATCGCCGTTATTCACGGCAAAGGTGATGTTGGCATTACTGATAACGATAGGCGAACCAAAATCGAAAGTATTGGCTTTGTCCATAACACCGCCGGTGAGCGTAGCAGGCGTCAGGATTGCCCTGGCTCTATTAACCGCCGCGTCAATGCCACCCGGCTGACCGTTCAGTGCGGTTGCACCCGCCCAGGCGGCGGCGTCCGCTCCGTTTTGCAACTCTACGCCCGCCATCGTCTGATGGCTGATATCTATCGCCATTGAGCCGACAGCCAAAAACGTAGCTAAACCTAATACGAAAACTGCTGCTGCCACGCCGCGTTCGCCTCTTTTGAACGCCAACGTCTGATTGAACAAATTTCGGGTGGAAGTAAATGCTTTCCCTGTTTTCATCGCTTGATCTCCTAAAGCAATAGCGGTGCTATTGATATGCCTATGTAAGACTGATTACCCAACGGCCTGAGATTGGTGGCGTCGCATGGCGAAGGCAGCAAGCCTTTCACCGCGAGACTGACAAGCGATGGTATGAAGGCACACGCGTCATCAAAGGCGCGTAGCCTAAACAAATTGGTTTTGCGTTTTTCGTAGGAAAGACTGAAGCCTGTTGGTGGTGGTTCTCTTGCGCGGCACGAAAGAGAACCCTAAGCATTTTTGACGTTGCGAGAACTCGCACTACCGAGTGGAAATGGGCGAAAGGCATTACACTGAAATGCTGGTCTTGTAGTGCCAAGTCTGACAGGCCGGATGACATAGCCGGATGGGCAACTCGCTCACCAAGTCACTTGAGCATCGTAAGACAGCGTGGCAACCGTGGCACAAGCTGCCGAGCTTGTGCGGCTTCCCATTGCGTCGGTTGGGGAAGCAGCACAACCTTTGGCGAGGTTGTGCCACGGTCTGCGAACGGTCTGAACTTTCCGAATACTTCTTTTGCCGAAAGTTAGCGACTTTGCCAAAGCCCTGTTACTGACTCTTACCGAATTGACACAATCAACTTGCTGCGCGAAGATTCGGCGCGTTTCTCCTTAACGATTTTTGTTCATCGTCCTGCCCCGCTGGTATTGTTGTGATTGCCATCCGGCTACGGCAGTTGCGATAACACTGATGTTCGCTGAACTCCTCCGGTGCCACCCCATAATCAAGAGTTCAGCCAATGAATTCATCAATAGACATCTTTGCTTTGCACTAGCACATCAAGGTGCGGCACGTCCCCGCTGCCCTAACTGATTGACCCATACTTCAAACGCTGTTGGATTTCCTGCTATGACCTATCGAATCGCTTCTGTCGCTCGGCTGCTGTTTTCCCAAATACTTGGTGTGAAATTTGGTTTAGCCGCTGCGTTGGCC
>JABFSD010000986.1 GCA_013140935.1 Acidobacteriota bacterium | reverse complement strand
CCGCGTGAGACTTACGATTTGCACTTCGCGTATTTTCACCGCTGCGCCTAATGAAAACATCGTCCAGAAACGCGCTACGTCGAAGCTGTGCGCCGCGTCGCCCGGATAGCTGTCGAACTGGCGCGCGCATTGATGCGCCGTGCTCGAGCCGGGACGCGCACACGACCATTCCGCCGTATCCACGCCCGCCTTCAGATCAAAACGCAAGATGCTGCCTGCTTCGGTGATGACGTTGATCTCAGCGACGGGTGTGCCTTGCGCAATATCTGAGGCTTCGCCCAGCGCCGTAATCAGTGAGAGTTGATTCACGTCGAACCGCGCGCCGCTCAACGTGAGGCGTTCGCCCGGTTTCAGCACGAAGTTGTTTTCGAACAAGGCGAACAGCGCGTCTTCCTTACGGCGCGGCGCGAGGCTTTCAGTCAGGTCGCAGCGCGCGAAATAACGCACGTTCAACAAATCCAGTACGCGGCACTCGGGCTGAAACAGTTGCGCGTCGGTCTGGCCCTGAAAACTCGGCGTAACGAAATCGAAGCTCATCCCGAAAGCGCGCCGATAGCGTTCCGGCATCAGCGGTTCATATCCGGCGGCATTGGCTACGCCGGTTAACGTAGAAAGATTATGAGCAGCAAATTGCGTAGGCGTTACGTCGAAATAGCCGCTCACGGCGGAATAAACGCGCTGCTCTGACGGCGCGGCTTGTTGCAAAAAGCGCGTCAGCCCATCGCGCTCGCGAAAGAATTCCGTCGAATGAAACGATAGGTCTGAGCTATGCGAAAAGATGATGAACATTTCCCAAAACATCGCCGTGCAAACCAACACCAAACAGATCGCCGCTTGCGGAACGCCCGCCATAAACCGCCACGCCCACCACACCGCGACGAGCAAGGCCAAGACGAACAGGCTTTTCCAACTCAACCACACGGTTTGTGACAGCACGGCTTGCAACTGGCCTTGCCGCGCGGCTTGTCCGACGACGCGATAGCTCAACCACGCCACCGCCAGTGCCAACAACGTCACCCCCACACCTACCGCCTGCGCGCGTAAGCCAGCCGTGCCGCAGTTGCGTCGCGCCACCCAAGCACGCGCCGCGTCCCATCCCCACGCGGCCAATACCGACAAGCCCAAGGTGAATTCATAAGCGTGCCGCCACGGATTGCGAAACTTGTTCACCAGCGGCACTTGATAGAGCAAGCGATAGAGCGGCGTACCGTCGCCCAGCATCAACAACAAGCCGAGCAAGGCTACGCCGCACCAGAACAGCGCGCGCCAGTGACGACGCGGCGCACGCGCGGCCATCAGCATGGCCCACACGGCGAGCAAAGCCGAGAGCGCCGCTATGGTAGGAACGATTTCGTAATTGCGATAAAACAGCGGCAGCACGAATCCGTGACCGATCTCGCGCCAACCCAACGACGCGCGACTGAATTCGTGATAGGTCAATGCGGCGCGCAGGCTGCGTTGTTGCGCCTGCCAGGTTTCGAGCGTTTGCCAGGCGGTAAGTCCGGCGGCAAAGACAATCGCTCCCACAGCGATGAATAAAGGCTGCCAGCGATTCTTTCGACTTTCATCCGGTATCTTTTCTGTCAGACCGGCCAGCCAACCCCCATAGCCCAACGCCAGCAAGCCTACGTAAAGAAAGCCCTGCCCCAGGCCGCTCAAAATGCACAGCGTATAAATCACCGTCGCCCACGCCCACGGCCTTAACCAGTGTTCGCCGCGTGCGCGTTCGAGCATCAGCAAAAACAGCGGCAGCCACATCACGGCATTTGAAAAAAATCCGTTGTGCGTAATCGGCCCCGCCATGAATCCGCCGTAACCGAAACTCAATCCGCCCAGCAAGGCGGCGAGACGGCTGCGCGCGCAACGGCGCAAATACAAATAAAGAAACCACGGCGAAAGCAGGAAGGGCGCGAGGATGTATACCGATTCCGCCGCGATGTCAGGCAGGAAGGCATAGCCCAACGTCAACGGATAACCTAACGCCAGTTGCGACATCGAAAGCAACGGATAGCCCGACAACAGCAACGGCGTCCACAGTGGCGCTTCGCCCTGACGGATGAGCTGCCACGCATGCGCGCGCAACGGGTAGGTGTAAACCAACGAATCACTCGAAATCCACCAACCGCGCTGGGTGAACTGCGGGACGAAGTAACAAAGAAAAAACGTAAGAATGATGAGCGGGACAAAAGCTCGATGCTGAGTGAAGCGAATGAAATGCTCTCTCATAACCAATCAGGCCAGAGTGAAAAGTGAAAAGTGAGCAACAGGCATTGCTGTTCACTTTTCACTTTTCACTTTTCACTTACAACTAATCGCGCGTCAAATTGCGATACTTGATGCGATGCGGTTGGTCTGCGTCGTGGCCGAGTCGCGCTTTGCGATCGGCTTCGTAATCGCTGTAATTGCCTTCGAACCACACGACCTGGCTTTCGCCTTCGAACGCGAGAATGTGCGTCGCCAGCCGGTCGAGAAACCAACGGTCGTGGCTGATGACGACGGCGCATCCCGCGAAATTCTCCAGGGCTTCTTCGAGCGCACGCATCGTATTCACATCGAGATCGTTGGTCGGTTCGTCGAGCAGCAACACGTTCGCGCCGGACTTGAGCATCTTGGCGAGATGAACTCGATTGCGTTCGCCGCCTGACAGCACGCCGACTTTCTTTTGCTGATCGCCACCCGTGAAATTGAACCGCGCGACATAAGCGCGCGAATTCACCAGTCGCGTACCGAGTTGAATTTGATCCTGTCCGCCGGAGATTTCTTCCCAAATGTTTTTGTCGGCGTTGAGCGAATCGCGTGATTGGTCAACGTATCCGAGCTTCACCGTTTCGCCCGTCTTGAACGTACCGGCGTCGGCTTGCTCTTGTCCGGTGACGAGGCGAAAGAGCGTCGTCTTGCCTGCGCCGTTGGGGCCGATGATGCCGACGATGCCGCCGGGCGGCAGGCGGAAGTTGAGTTTCTCAAATAACAAATTGC
>JABFSD010000598.1 GCA_013140935.1 Acidobacteriota bacterium | reverse complement strand
GAACGGCACGAACCTTTACGCCGGAGTCATCGGCGAAGCGCTCTTTCGTTCGACCGACAACGGACAAACCTGGACGCAATCAGATAAAGGCATCTCGCCGCCGTTTTATTTCACGCTTTATTCAGGCGGCGGCAACCTTTACACCAGCGGCGACGCGGCGATGGGCTGCTTTCGCTCGACCGATGACGGACAAACCTGGACACCTTTCAACACCGGTTTAGACCGGCGTTTCTTCACTACGTTTCAGGTCAGCGGCGCAAAACTTTACGGCGCAAGTTTTGGCGGCGGGTTGTTTGTCAGCGACACGCTGGTCAACAAATCCTCTACTGTTTCAGCCGCAAGCTACTCAGCCAACGCCATCGCCGATAAAACCATCGTCGCGGCTTATGGCGTCAATCTCGCTACGAGTACTGGCATCGCCAGCGGCTTCCCCTTGCCGACGACGCTGGCAGGCACTTCTATCACGGTACGCGACAGTAACGGTGTCGAACGATTAGCGCCGCTCTATTTCGTCTCTGCCGGACAAATCAATTTTCAAATTCCCGCAGGCACGGCGACGGGCGCAGCTTTCGTCACGATCACCAATGGCGACGGCATCGGCGCGACGGGTGAGATTGCGGTACGCAACGCCGCGCCTGCCGTTTTCGCACTCAACGCGCAAGGCACTGGCGCAGCCGCAGCGATTGACGCATTGACGGGCGCAGCAGCTCCGTTCAACGCCAAACGCGCCGACGGCGGCACGAACATTCTCGCCGTCTTCGGTACGGGTCTAGGCGGCGACGCAACGGATGCCGACGGCAACGTGAACGCTACGACGACTGCCAGCATTGGCGGACAAGCCGCGCAGGTGCTTTACGCCGGACGCGCGCCGGGCTTCACCGGCTTGAACCAATTCAATCTCGTGTTGCCCGAAAACATTGCGGCAGGCACGCACACACTCACGATCACGCGTGGCGGCTCAACGAGCAACAGCGTCACGATCACGATTCGTTAACGCAGGTGGTGCGCCAGCATCTTGCTGGCAGTCGGGCCGCGAGCGTCTCACTCGCCCGTGACTGTCCGTGACTGTCGTAACTGGCGAGCAAGATGCTCGCGGCCCGACTGCCAGCAAGATGCTGGCGCACCACGCTTCACCCAAAAAGGAGAATCATCATGAACAGACAGAAACTCGCCTGCTTAGGCCTAGTGTTGTCAATTTTCAGTGTAATGAGTTCGGTGTATGCGCAAACGCCTACTGTTTATCCGAGGTTGGATGCGCGCATCGCCACGCCTCTTGAATCCGAAGCGTCAGTTACGGAAACGAATGCTGGCGCTTTGCCCTTGCGCACGCTTGCCGCGCCGACGGCCACCTGGGTGCAATCTACGGGGCCTGAAACGGCGAATCCCTTTGCGTTCTTGCGACGCGGGCAACGACTGTTTCAAGGCAATTTCGGTGGGCTATGGTTTTCTGACGACAACGGCGACAACTGGACGCGACAGATCAATAACGGATTGCTGATTGGGCGCGGCGTTACGGCGCTGGCGGCCAGCAACA
Organism: Acidobacteriota bacterium; assembly: GCA_013140935.1. GTDB lineage: Bacteria > Acidobacteriota > Blastocatellia > RBC074 > RBC074 > JACPYM01. The sequence continues at coordinate 1,442 of JABFSD010000598.1, read as the reverse complement.
CGACGCTGTTTCTGGGTACGAATTTCGGCGGCACCGGCGGCGGGGTTTATCGCTCAACCAATGAAGGGCAAACGTGGACGGCTATCAACAATGGTTTTCCCGCACCACGTTCGATTCAGGACTTTCTGGTCAATGGCGTCAACGTGTTTGCCATCACTTTTAATGGTGAACTCTTTCGTTCAACCGACAATGGCGACAATTGGACACGCATCAACAATGGCTTGCCAAGTGCAGTAAGCGTTGGCTTAGGGGGCGGATTCACCATCACCAACAATGCCATTCTGTTGCGCAACGGCGCGGAAAATCCGGCGGCCATTTATCGTTCAACCGACAACGGCGCGAATTGGACGAAGCTGGATTTGCAATTGCCAGCGAGCGTTTTGCTGCTGAATCTGGTCGCCAACAGCAGCAAGACTTTTCTCGGCACGACGCAAGGTTTGTTGTCATCCATTGACGGCGGTCAAAGCTGGCAATCCGTCAGTGGTTTGCCTACGCCTGGCAGCGGCCAAGGGCTTGCGCCTTATCTAAGTGGAACAACAGTCTATGTCTCTTTGGTTTCATTCTCTGATCCAAACGGCGAATCAACGACTTATATCTCAACCGATAACGGGTTGACGTGGGCGCAAAAAAGCAAGGTTCCGTTCTCACAGATTTATGAAATTCTAGTCGAAGGCCCGACCGTCTTTTTTGGTACGCCCAACGGCGTCGTGCGGACGAATGACAGCGGCGCAAGTTATGAGATCAAAAATAAAGGCTTGCGTGCGGCGTTCACGTGGAGTGACGTAGTTGTGTTGGGCAATCGCATTTATGTCAGCAGCCACGGAGGCGGCCTTTGGCTGACCACCGACCATGGCGCAACCTGGAAGCAATTAAAAAACGGCTTGCCCTACTACGCTTTTGTCAGTGCGGTACGCGCTGTCGGCAACACGCTGTATGCCGCGTTGGAACAGCCTTTCGGCTTTTATCATTCGACTGATTTTGGCGAGACCTGGACGCCGCTCGGCAAAGGATTACCGTCGGCTGATTTCACTTCGTTTCCGACTGTGCTGACCAACAACGACGGGAAGCTCTATCTCGGTTTCGACAACAAAGGGCTATGGGTCTCATCAGACAATGGCGAGAACTTCGCGCAAGTGGCGGGCGGATTGCCGAACAACGCCTGGGTTTGGTCACTCGCTTTCAAAGACAACGCGATCTTTGTTGCGACCAACGGAACGAGCCTCTTTCGTTCAACGGATGGCGGCGTCAGTTTCAGCACCAGCAATACGGGGCTGCCAGCACTATTTACGCGCGGGCTGTTGGCGACAGGCAACTTTTTGTTTCTTACCACTGGCAGCGGCGTCTTTCGTTCGGCTGACAACGGCACAACGTGGACGCCGAGCTTGACCAATGCGTTTTACAACACTATCGCACGCAGTGGCAGCGCGATTTACGTCGCGAGC
>JABFSD010000196.1 GCA_013140935.1 Acidobacteriota bacterium | reverse complement strand
CGCGTCCCAAACTCGAAGAGCTTGCGCGCCAAGCCCTTGAACTCAAAAGCAACGGCGTCGTCTTGCAGCCTCTTGCCATTAAAGCCTCGCTCGGCGCAATCAATGACGTAGAGTTTTATGTCACCTATCTCGGCGATGCGAAGTTGCCGATCACCGCGCGTTCGTTGTTGTTGCCCAAACTCGCGCGCGGACATAAACAGATTTTTTCCCTGCGCGATGAAAAGGGCGAGGCCGTCAACGAACAGATCCTCGACGAACAGCACGCGACCTTTGACAGCGCGGCGAATCAGACAACCCCGCAAGCTGCGCCCGCCTCTTCGTTTTGGGAATTTTTCAAACTCGGCGTCGAACACATCTTCACCGGCTATGACCACTTGTTGTTTCTCTTTGCCTTGTTAGTCGTAGGCAGCACGCTCGCCGAAGCCGCCAAGATCATCACGTCATTCACAGTCGCGCATTCGCTCACGCTGGCGGTGGCTACGTTGGGTTGGGTGAGTTTGCCTTCGACGATTGTCGAACCTTTGATTGCGGCTTCGATTTTGTATGTGGGACTGGAAAACCTCTGGCATAAAAATCTGCGTTGGCGTTGGGTGCTGACCTTCGCCTTCGGGTTGATTCACGGCTTCGGCTTCGCTTCGGTCTTGCGCGAACTCGGCGTCGGCGAAAACGGACGCGGCGTCACGATGCCGCTTTTCTCTTTCAATCTCGGTGTTGAAGCCGGTCAATTGGCGATTGCGATTCTCGTGTTGCCGTTGCTGTGGAAGCTACATCAATGGCTGCACTTCAAAAAGTACGTCGTGCCAGTCTGTTCCGTGATCGTAGCCTTAGCTGGATTGTATTGGTTGTTAGAGCGAACCGTGTGGCAATGAGTCGCCAGGTGACGCGCTGAATCGCTTTCTTTTCGGTTAGATACTTCTGTCCTAGCGTTTCCCTAAAAGTGGGCTTAAAATCCGCCTCGCTGTTTAACGCATTCCTGCCTTTGTCATCGGAGAAAAAATTTATGCGCGTTGCTTTTCGCTTCAAAGCTTTGCTCGCCGTCGCGGCTCTAGGCTGTGGTGTATTCACGCTCGCCGATCATTTGTCTTTCACCAAAGAGCATCTGAGCCATTGGGCTTACAAATCCGTCGTGAAGCCCGCCGTGCCTGCGGTTAAGCATCGCGCCTGGGCCAAGTCGCCGGTAGACGCATTCATTCTGCAAAAACTCGAAGCCAATCAACTCAAGCCATCAGCCGCAGCGGATAAAATCACTTTGTTGCGACGGGCTACGTTTGATTTGACGGGTTTGCCGCCTACGCCTGAAGAAGTGGATGCGTTTGTGAATGACCGTTCGCCGCGCGCGTTCGAACGCGTCGTAGATCGTTTGTTGGCGAGTCCGCATTACGGCGAAAAGTGGGCGCGGCATTGGCTTGACGTAGCCCGTTATGCCGAGAGCGACGGATTCAAAGCTGATGACACGCGGCCTCACGTCTGGCGTTATCGTGATTACGTCATCAAATCATTTAACAGCGACAAGCCTTACGACCGTTTCATCAAAGAACAAATTGCGGGCGATGAATTGTGGCCCGATGATCCTGAAGCATTGGTCGCGACGGGTTTCAATCGGCATTACCCCGATGAATATAACGCGCGCAATTTGATGCAACGCCGTCAGGAAATTTTGAACGACATCACCGATACGGTCGGCGCATCGTTGCTCGGCACGACGTATGCTTGCGCGCGTTGCCACGATCACAAATACGATCCGGTGTTGCAGAAAGACTATTACCGCTTGCAGGCGTTCTTTGCCGCGACGCGCGCGAAAGATGATTACGTGCTGGCGTCGAAAGCGGAGCAGGCTGAATACGCACGCCGTCGCGCTGCGTGGGAAAAGCAAACCGCTCACTTGCAAACGCAACTCGATCAACTCGAAGCCGTCGCGCGCAAAGCGATCTATGACGACAACTTTGATAAGTATCCGGCAGACGTTCAACTGGCGGTGAATACGCCTGCCGCGCAGCGCAACACGATGCAATGGCTGATGTATCACAAGGCGCAATGGCAGTTGAATTATGGCGTAGACGAAGACGGCAACGGCGTCGCGCAAAAGCTGAAAGGCGAGCAGAAAAAACAATGGGAAGCCTTGCGCGTCGTACTGGCTAAATTCGATGCGATCAAACCTGCGCCGCTGCCGCTGGGTTCAGGCATCACTGACATCGGCCCGCAAGCGCCTAAACACTTTTTGCTCAATGGCGGCGGCTATGACAATTACGGCGCAGAAGTTCAGCCCGGTTATCTGACGATCATCGAACCGCGTGACGCGCAGGTTGAACCGTGCGGCAAAGTCGCTTCGACCGGACGGCGCACGGCGCTGGCGAACTGGCTGACCGATCCGAAAAATCCGTTGGTGGCGCGCGTGCTGGTCAATCGCCTGTGGCATCACCATTTCGGACGCGGCATCGTGGCGACGCCGAATGATTTCGGGAAGATGCGCGAAACTGAAACGCATCCTGAATTGCTGGATTGGTTGGCGGCGACCTTTGTCGAACAAGGTTGGAGCATGAAAAAAATGCACCGGCTGATGATGTTGTCGAATGCTTATAAACAGGCTGCGACGTTTAACGAACAGGCCGCGCAGGTTGATCCTGACAACAAGTTGCTGTGGCGCTTTCGCCGGGCGCGCCTGAGCGGTGAAGAAATCCGCGATGCGGTGTTGCGCGTGAGCGGCACGTTGAATGAACAGATGTATGGCCCCTCGATATTCCCTGAAATTCCCAAAGAGATGGAAGTGCGCGGCGGCTGGAATCGAAAGGAAACCGAAGCCAACAAAAATCGCCGCAGCATTTACGCCTTCGTGCGCCGCAACTCGCGCTATCCGCTGTTTCAGGCTTTTGATATGCCCGACACGCACGAAAGCTGCGGCAGGCGTTCGGTCACGACGACTGCGCCGCAAGCATTGAACCTGCTCAACGACAAAACGATTTTGGCGGCGGCGCAAGCC
>JABFSD010000449.1 GCA_013140935.1 Acidobacteriota bacterium | reverse complement strand
GCGTCGTATTTGGCAGCATCGGCGAGTACGGATAATTTTTTTGCGACTTCCATAGCCGGAGTGTACTGGGTTGCTGTTGTTGTCTCAAGTGTGCAACGACTCTTTCTGGCGAGGTCAATCGTAACGGCTTTTCACAAGTCTTTTATGAAATTGTTTAAGGCCCGCCTCAAAAGAGGAATGCCTTTCGTTGCATCATTGCAACTTTTTGTCGGTTTGATCGCGCGCTTATCAAACATATCCATTGCTTGCCCGGTTTGCCATTATGGGGCGATTGAGCCACGGTGCCTCAAATCTGAGGAGGAGAAGCTGCAACGCGGAGGTCAAATTTTCTATGCGTTTCTGGAGGTTTGCGCTATGGCGGTGAACGCGCGCAGTATTTGACGCGCGCGTAATAAAGCCAGTCGGATTTCACTGTGTCAATCTCCCAACCTGTTAAGGAGTCGAAGATGAAACTGATCGTTTTGAGTCTGTTTTTGTTGTTCCTGACTTTGCCGGGGCAGACGGGCAAGTATACGGAAATCGGCGGGCTCCCGCCCGTGCCCAGCTATGCTGTTTCTGCCATCCGCGAAAAAATTGTGGTGGATGGGCAATTGTCCGAAAAAGCCTGGGCCAAAGCAGCGCCGATCACGTTGATGTTTCCCTGGGAAGAGCAAATGGGCGTCAAACAACGCACGACGGTAAGGTTAATGCGCGATCAAAACTATCTTTACGTCGGATATGAATGCGAAGACGCAGACATCACGGCATTGCACGAAAACCGCGACGATCCGGTTTATCAAGATGATTGCGTCGAAATCTTTCTTAAACCCAGCGACAAGACCGACCATTACTTCGGCCTTGAAATGAATGCGCGCGGCGTACTCTTCGATTATTACTATGCGTTCCCAGAGAAAAACGACAGGGGGTTCAACCTCGAAGGCGTGTTGCTTAAGACTTCGTTAAACGGCCTGCTCAATCAGGATGAAGCCAACGATCAAGGCTGGACACTGGAACTCGCCATTCCGTGGAAGAGCCTGAACAAACTTGCTGGCCGGTTGCCACCGGCCAAGGGCGACGAATGGCGTGCGCAAATCAACCGCTGGGACGGCACCGAAGCGAAAGGACGCCGGTTGAGTATGTGGTGCGCTTCTGGCCTGAAAAAGCCCGGCCCGCACAATCCCGAACGCTTCGGCAAGTTGATTTTCAAATAAGCGCGACGTGATGGCTGTGCTTACGGCGCAGGCTCCGCTTGATTGAAGGGAACGACTTGCACTGCCACGTCGCGCACTTCTTCAAGAAAGCGATTGATGATCGAACCGTGCCAGAGAATGTCCCAACGCGACCGCGCCGATTGGCCGAAGATGACATGCGTGATGCCCTCACGGCGCGCAAACCCGATCAACGCATCGGTGACATTGTCAGCTTCCAGCTTGACGACCCGCGCGCCTAACGCTTCGGCGAAACGCAGGTTTTCTCGCAACGCGGCCAGATCATCCGATTTGATGCAGTCGGGTGCTTCGCGCGGCGTTTCGACATAGACCGCATACCAGTCGTGCGCCAGCCTTCCGGCAATGCGCGAACCCAGTCGCAACAGTTTTTTGGCGCTGCCCCGCGAAGCCATACACACCATCACCCGTTCAGGTAAACAAGCCGCTTCGAGTCCTTCGCGTTCGCGGTAAGCGCGGGCTTGCGTGTCCTGGTTTTGCGCAGTCTGGCGCAGTGCGAGTTCGCGCAAGGCGGTGAGATTGCCTTTGCGAAAGAAGTTGTTGAGCGCCTGTTCGATTTTTTCTACGCCGTAAATTTTGCCTTGCCGCAAGCGGGTGCGCAGCGTTTCGACCGAAACGTCTACGTTGACGACCTCATCGGCGCGTTGCAAAAAACTATCGGGAATTGTCTCGCGTACGCGCACGCCGGTGATTTGCGCGACGACGTCGTTGAGCGATTCGAGGTGCTGCACATTCACCGCTGTAATCACCGCGCTGCCGTTGGCTAAAATTTCCAGCACGTCTTCATAACGCTTTTGATGTTTGACGCCGGGCGCGTTCGTGTGAGCGAGTTCGTCAATGACGACCACGGCAGGACGGCGCGCGATGACGGCGTCGAGATCAAGTTCGTAAAGCGTCGCGCCGCGATAGGCGAGCGGCTTGAGCGGAATCTGTTCCAGGCCTTCGAGCAACGCGGCGGTGTCGGCGCGTCCATGCGTTTCGATGGCGGTAACGACGACATCAATGCCTTGCTGAATGAGTTGCCGCGCGTCTTCCAGCATCTGGCAGGTTTTGCCCACGCCCGCCGCCGCACCGAGATAGACTCGCAAGCGTGCGCGCGCGTCTGCATGCAAACTCGCCAATAACTTTTCGGGCGAAGGGCGCTCGTTCATTGCTTCCATTCATCCAACGCGAGATTGAGTTGCAACACGTTGACGCGCGGTTCGCCGAGGAAGCCGAAGGTGCGCGCTTCAGTATGCGCTGCGATCAAACGACGTAATTCATCTTCGCTGATGCCGCGTGCGCGGGCTACGCGGGGAAGCTGAAATTCAATCGCTGCGGGACTCAAATGCGGATCAAGCCCCGACGCCGAAGTCGTCACCAATTCAACCGGCACAGGCACATCAGGACGTTCGACTTGCAGGCGTTGCACGTCAGCCTTGATGCGTTCGATGAGCTTCGCGCTGGTCGGTCCCAGATTCGAGCCGCCCGATGTGCCCGCGTCGTAATTCACCGCCGAAGGGCGCGAGTGAAAGTATTGCGGCGCGTTGAACGATTGGCCGATCAACGATGAGCCGATGATTTGTCCGTTGCGGGTGAGCAATTGTCCGTTGGCCTTGTCGCGCCAAAAGGTTTGCGCCAACGCGGTCACGAGCAATGGATAAGCTACGCCGAGCAGCAAAGTCATAAGCAAGGTGTAGCGAATAGCAATCTTTAAGTTTTTCATTTCAGTTCCTCGCAATGTTAAGATTCGCTCCGTTATGCCAGCACGCGACATCTATCACGAACACGTCAAAGA
>JABFSD010000533.1 GCA_013140935.1 Acidobacteriota bacterium | reverse complement strand
GGCCGACGGAGTTTGCTGGGCTTCGGTTTGCGCCTGATTGGCTTCGGCTTCGAGTTGTTCGATGCCGCGCATCAGTTCGCGCAAGGGGCGCAGGACGAATCCGCCCGAAACGGTCGTCAGCAAAACGCCCAGTCCCGCAATGATCGCCGCCAGAATCAAGGTCAGTCGCGTCGCCGCCGCCAGCTCATTACGCAATTGCGCAGCGGGTAATCCCGCCACAATCGTAAGAAATGGTTGGTTATCGAGACTGACCGGCAGACGGGCTTCATACATTCCGTTGAGACGCCACACACTCCACAACTGTCGCCACCAACGCATGTTTTCCAGCGACTCGAAAGGCAGGATGTTTTGCGCCCCTTGCCGCAGGTTTTGTGGGTCGGCAACGGCGACGGGCTGGCCGTCGTTATTCATCAACAGGCAATAGGCGAAATCTTTCGTGGTGCCGGTCGTAGCCTGCATCAACGTAATGACCGGCGGCGTTTCATTGAGCGCCGCGCGATTGAGAATCGCGGCTTGCGCAAATTGCGTGAGTTGATCGGTGAGCGTTTCGACGGCGCGGCGTTTGGCGGCGAGTTGTTGGCGCACCAAACGCGACAAGGCAAAGCTCGCCAGCGCCGTCGCGGTGAGCAGCACGAGCGCAATGCAAATGGTCAGATGGCGCGTTCTTACGCTTGGATTCCAGCGCATGGGGTTATTTATCTCCGCCGCAAAGTGAGTCGGGTTTACACTCTCATTCCGTCAATGTAAAGCACGCCGTGGCGCAGACTTCAGTCTGCGAAGGTAGTGTGGACTTTAGTCCGCACGGTTGCGCATCACAGGCGGACTAAAGTCCACATTACGTTAGCAGACTGAAGTCTGCGCCACGATCTTGCGGCGCTCGCGCGAGTGGTCTACAGTCTCGCGCCGACCGAAGCATCCCGCTTACCGAACCATGTAAATCGAAGGGAGTTCATCCGATGTCGAAGTTTCAAATTCGCTTTTTGTATTTCGTTGCGTTGGCCGTCGTTGCGCTAACAGTGACGGCCAGCCGTCAGGCACAAACCGCTACGCCGACGTTTGCCAAAGACGTTGCGCCGATTTTGTTCAAGCATTGCGCGAGTTGCCACCGCCCCGGAGACATCGCGCCGATGCCATTGCTGAGTTACGAAAACGCGCGTCCCTGGGCCAAAGCGATTCGAGAACAAGTCGCTAGCGGACAGATGCCGCCCTGGCATGCCGTCGCGCCGCACGGTACGTTTTCGAATGACCGCCGCATGAGCGAACAGGAAAAAGATACGTTGATTCGCTGGGCCAATGGCGGCGCACCCAAAGGCGATCTGAAAGATTTGCCGCCCTCGCCGAAATTCACCGAAGGCTGGGAAATCGGCCCGCCTGACGCCGTCATCAGCATACCTAAAGAATATGAAGTACCCGCTTCAGGCACGATTGATTATCAGTACTTTGAAGCGCCGACCAACTTCACCGAAGACAAATGGGTGCAAGCCATCGAAGTGCGGCCCGGTGCGCGCGCCGTCGTACATCACGTGTTGGTGTTTGCCCGCGAACCCGGTGCAACGCCGCCGTCTCCCGCTTTTTCACAAGTCGTACCTGAACTGCTCGCACGACCGGCCAATGCGCCCGCGCGTCCGCAACAACAACCACAACGACAACAGCGCGGCCCCGGCACGTTGATCGCTACGAATGCGCCGGGGACGAACGCAATGACGTTCAAACCGGGACAGGCGCTGCGCATCCGCGCGGGTGCGACGCTCTATTTCCAAATGCATTACACCTCGAACGGCACCGCGACCAAAGACCGCTCCAGCGTAGGAATCATCTTCGCCAAACAACCGCCGCAGGAAGAGATTCGCAGCAGCGCCTTCGTCAATCCGCTTTTCGCGCTGCCGCCGGGCGACAGCAACAAAGCCGTAGACGCCGCCATTCAGTTCAACGAGAACGCACGCATTTACGCGCTCTTTCCGCATACGCATTTGCGCGGCAAGAGTTGGGAATACCGACTCGTTTATCCCGACGGACGCAAAGAGGTCGTGCTGTCGGTGCCGAAATACGATTTCAATTGGCAGACTTATTATGTTTTCGCCAAACCACTGAACGTACCCAAAGGAGCGCGGCTTGAAGCCACCGCGCACTATGACAATTCCACGGCGAATCCATGGAATCCCGACCCGAAAGCTACGGTGCGCTGGGGCGAACAGACGTGGGAAGAGATGCAGTATTCGGGCACCACTTATTCCGTAGAAAAATAAGCGCCGCCGGTTCGTTGCCAGCGTCAAGGATTTGGATATAATCCGCGCACTGATTCGACGAACGATTCGATCAACGATCACAGACACGACGACAGGCAAGGTTTGAGAAGGAGCCTTTAGAGAGCCTGTCACCCCTTTCCTAAAGATCAACAAGAAGTAATTAAATAACGAATAGAGTTTTGCTGACGACAGCGCAGGGCTAGCCGACACTCATTGCCGTTTACTGAATGGACGTTCATTCAGTTGAGCGGCAGCACCACGCAAACCCACACGAGGTTTGCATCGCCTCACATCGCTGATGGCGAAATTAGCAGTACAAAACAAGGAGAACACAATGAAACTCTTAAACTCATCGTTCACTACGCGCCTGCTTACCGCTGGCTGGTGCGTAATGCTTTGCGCACTAATCGCGCTGGCGCAGGCTCCGACCGGCACGATTTCCGGCACGGTCATTGACGCTTCGGGCGCAGTGATTCGGGATGCCAATGTCACGGTCAAAAACAAAGCGACCGGGGCCGAACGCAAATTATCCACGGATGACGCAGGCAATTTCGCCGCGCCCTCATTGGTCGCAGGCGAATATGAAGTCTCGGCACAGGCCAAAGGCTTTCGCACCACGTTGCGCGAATTCACGGTTGGCACCGGTTCCATTGTCCGCGCCGAAATGCAGATGGAAGTCGGTCAACAAAACGAAATCGTTACGGTGGCTGCCGACGGGCAGGCGCAAATCAATTATGAATCGCATTCGGTTGACGGCGTCATCACGCGTCAAAAGATTCAAGAACTGCCGCTCAACGGACGCAGCTTTTTGAACCTCGCTTTTCTCGAACCTGGCGTCACGGTCGGTATTGGCTCGACCTCGCAATACAACGCTCTGTTTTCGGTTTCGATTCTCGGCGGATCATCCGCCCGCACGGCTATTACGATTGATGGTGGTAACGTGCGCAATTCGATTGAAGGCGGCACAGGCATGAATTTCTCGCAGGAAATCGTGCAGGAGTTTCAGCTTTCTTCAACCAATTTCGATCTTTCAACTGGCATCACTTCGACCGGTTCGGTGAACGTCGTTTCGCGCACGGGTGGGAATGCTTTCCACGGAGGAGCGTATTTCTTCTTTCGCGATCACAACATGGCGGCTTATCCGGCCTTGCAGCGCAATCCGCTCGCGCCCGATCCTTTCTTTGCCCGCCGCAATCCCGGCGTGACGATAAGCGGCCCCATCGTCAAGAATCGGCTCTTTTTCTTTAGCAATTATGAGTATACCAACCAGGCTGGCCTGGTGACGTTTCAGCCGAACCTGCCTTCAGCGGCAGGGCTGACCGGCAATTTCAGCAATCCATACAAAGGCAAACAATTCAGCACGCGCGTTGATTTTAAGATCAATGACAAGCACTTGGCTTATGCGCGCCTCTCAACCGATTGGAATCGCGGCTTTGGGCCGAACGGCGGCCCGGTGCTGCCGTCAAACTGGTTACAAAACACCAACAAAGCCATTCAGGGTTTGATCGGTTTCACTTCGACCCTGAAACCGACGCTCGTAAACGACGCTCGTTTCAATTACACCTACTGGCGCAATCGCAACCTATTTCCTGATTCGACGGTATGCCCTGATTGCGTAGGCTTGAATTTTCCGCAACTCAGCGTCAATGGCACCAACGTCACCATCGGCAATACGTCGAATGCAACGCAAGGCCGCAACCTGCGCCGGTTCACCTTTACCGACAACCTGACATGGATTAAAGGCTCACACCGATTCCGTTTCGGCACCGAACTCGAACACGCGCCGGGCACGGGTTTCTGGGGATTTTGCGATCCGTTTTGCACGGCCGGACTCTCACCGGAAGATACGCGTAGGAATGGTTTGGCAGCCCTTTTCCCCACGCTGCCCACTGTCCTTCGCACAGGACAGGATTTCCTGAATTTGCCGTTCCTCGGTGCCAGCGTGGGCATCGGCGATCCTTCACAGCCGCCACCTTTCAATATTGATAAGGCGAAGCAAAACAATCGCATGCGTTTTCATGCGCAAGACACTTGGAAAGTAAAAAGCAATTTCACGCTGAATTACGGCTTGGCTTGGAATTTTGAAAGCACGCTGGTCAACAAAGACCTGGATAAGCCAGCATACCTGGCTCCGCTTTATGGCAGCGACTTGAGCGCGACCAAGAACAACTACAAGAATTTTTCGCCGTCACTCGGCATGGCTTGGAATGTGGGCAAGGACAACAAAACCGTCATCCGTGCCGGCGCAGGCATTTATTGGGACACCGAGGAACTGTTCCGCCGCTTACAGGAACGTGCCGCTATTGGCCCTGTGGGGAATGGCCGCCTGCTAATTCCTCATACTAGCTTCACCAATATTTTCAGCACCTCTGCACAAAACCTTGTCCTCTTTATTGATCCATCGAACGGCAGACCGACGCCGCTTCCAAACGGCGCGCCCCTGCCCGCTTCGGGCATTATCACATCGCTGACGATCGCGCAGTTCATTCAGATTTATAATGCCCAAATTGGAGCGATGCGCCCCACGATTTCCAGCGATCTCTCTGTGCGTAACATCCAGCGATCTAAAACAGCCGCTCAGTTGCTGCCGCTTAATTACCCGGTGCAACGCAGCTATCAGATGAACTTTGGCGTGCAACGTGATCTTGGTCACGACATGGTTTTGACGGTTGATTTGGTGCGGCGCGTTTTCGTGAATACGTTGCTGGGTGAACTCGATTACAACCGGTTCAACCGCTTCGTCAACGTCAACGGCGTTCCTACGCAATCGCCTGTTATTCCACGTTGTACGGCTGCTCAATCTACTGTGGTGACAGCGCAATGCTCGAATGGCGCTATTACGTTTTGGACGCCAGGCGGACGCCAAGTCTATAACGGGATTCTCACGAAACTCGATAAGCGTTTTTCTAAACGCTATCTTTTCACGGCTTCTTACGCGCTCACGAAGCAGCATGGCAATAATGGCGTCGTAGATTTGGACGATTACTTTGCCAGCTACGGGCCGCAAGGCGCTCGTCATATCTTGAATGTGTCAGGGCTGGTAGATTTACCGTGGGGATTTAGTGTTGGCATGATCTCGGCAATGTCCAGCCGCGGGCCGCTGACGCCTTCTATCTCAAACGTTGATTTGGATGGCGACGGCATCGCCACCGAACCGATTCCGGGCGTAAAGTTCAATTGCTTCAATCGTGGTTGTGGCAAGAGTGACTTGGCAACAGCGGTAGCGAATTTCAACACGCAATTCGCCGGGAAGCGTGATGCACGCGGACAGGCGATTCCGACGTTGGTGTTGCCTGCGAATTATGAGTTCGGCGACAGTTGGTTTAGCTCGCAGGACTTGCGCTTGACCAAGACCTTCAAATGGGGCGGCGATGACCGTTACAAGATTGCGATTTTTGGAGAGATGTTCAATGTCTTCAATACTGCCAATCTGGGCGGATATAGCTTCAACTTGAACAACACAGCGACGTTCGGTCAACCGACCAGTCGCTCCGGTCAAATCTTCGGTTCGGGCGGCCCACGCGCCTTGCAAGTTGGCGGACGCGTCAGCTTCTAGGCTGTAGTTCGCTTTCACCTAATCCTCGACAGCCGGAAGCAGGCCGCCGCGCTTGCTTTCGGCTTCATCCATTTTGAGAGAGACAAAATGCCGTTGCGGTTTTGGTCGTTCCTGTTACTAACGACATTGCTGATAGCGCGCTCAGCAGTTGCGCAAGCGCCTGCGACGTCGGCGCATCCGCCGGTTCGGCAAATCGTACCGTTTGCCGCCATGCTGTTTTATGAAGAAGCGCGCACGCTCGCCAAAGCCAACAAGCCCGACGAAGCGATGGCGAAATTGAAACGCGCGATCGAAGAATATCCCGACTTCTTTCAGGCTCGATTCGATTTGGCGCAGGAACTATTTCGTCGCAAAGAGATGGTTGCGGCGTTCGAGATGCTCGAAGCCGCGCGCAGGCTGAATGATCGCGATGCCCGCGTTTATCGGCTCTTTGGGACGATGATGCTGGAACAGGGCAAGCCGAAGATGGCGGAATTCGGCTTTCGCCAGGCCATCGAACGCGACCCGGCGTTCGCGCAAACTTATCAAGCCCACGGCGCGGCGTTGACTGATCTGGCTTTGCAGGAAACCGCGTCCGCTGCGCGCGCCAACTGGCTAACGCAGGCCGAATTGCAGTTGCGCAAGTCGCTTGAATTAAGTGAAGGGAAGCTGGGTTTTTCGCACCTGCATCTGGCGCGGGTTTACGAAGCGCGCGGCGAGAAACTGAAAGCGGCGCAGGAACTCGAAACCTTCCTGCTCAAGAATCCTCGCGCCGCCAACGAAAAAGCCATCCGCGAAGCCGTCGCGAAACTAAGAGCGAGTGAAAAGTGAAAAGTGAAAGAACTCGGAACAGGATTTACCTCTCGTGTTTTTCACTTTTCACTTTTCACTTTTCACTTTTCACTTTTCACTTCTTCCATAATCATCCTGCAAGCGTACGATGTCGTCTTCGCCGAGATAAACGCCGCGTTGCACTTCGATAAACACGAGCGGTTCGTTGCCGGGGTTTTCGACGCGATGCGCCGCCCCGATGGGAATGTCAATGTATTCGCCCGCCGCCAACAGCACATCGTTGCCGTCGAGCGTGACTTTGGCGATGCCGCCCACGACCATCCAGTGTTCTGAACGCTGGGCGTGCTTTTGATAACTCAGCCGCTTGCCCGCCCACACGACGATACGTTTGACTTTGTATCCGTCGGCTTCGTCTAACACCGTGAAATTGCCCCACGGGCGGTCATCGTATTTTGGCGAATGGTTTACTGCCGCTGTGTTGTCTGACATTCAAATTGCTCCTGAATTAGAAATGAATAGGAGGTATGGGAGGTATAGGAGTAATGGGAGTTTGCGCTTCCAATTTCCCATCGCTCCCATTGCTCCCATACCTCCCATCACACGTTGTCTCAAAAGAATTTTTTCCCAAAGGCTTCGTGACGCTGCCGCGCCAACGCCAGCACTTCGGCGTATTCCGCTGCATCGCGCAAATTCGCCAACAGCGGATCATTCGCAAAATAGGGATAACAAAAGAAACCGCCTTCGACGCTGCGCCGCCAGAGCTTGAGCGCCGTCGTCTTGTCACCCAATACCGCAAAAGCCTGCGCGACTTTATAAACGCCTTCGGCATCGGTGACGCCGCGCGTTTCGATTTGCTGCGCGGTTTGTTGCAACAACGCGAGACCGGCCTCTTTGTTGCCGCTCACGCTGAAACTCAACGCTTTACCGACTTGCGCCTGCATCAAGGCCGGAACCATTTCATAAGCGCGATCAAACAGCTTCACCGCTTCGGCGTAATCTTTCTGATAGTAATGCCCAAAGCCGCGATAGAACAGAATATACGCCGTCTCTTTCGACGGCAGTTGTTTTAGGTAGCGTTCGTATTGCCCGTCATAAAGCAAGCTCGCAAAGATCGCGTTGTTCGAGCGAATCTCGTCGTCTATCTGCCGCGAACGTTCCGCCGAGGCAATAGATTCTTTCAGCCGTCCGGCGAAGCGCAACAGATAAGCCATCTGCCAATGCGCCTGTGCCAAATTCGGATTGGTTTGCAACACATCGCGCAACAGCGGCACGGCCTCTTCGACGCGGTTGGTTTCGGTGAGCGACATGGATTTGTAAGTTTTCGCTTCGATGTGATGCGGCGCGAGTGCGAGCGCGCGGTCGAAAGAATGTTGCGCTTGCCGGTTCATCGCCTCGCCGCCGAAATACAACGAAGCCAGCGTGCTGTAAGTCGCGCACAGATAAGCCCACGACGTAGCGTACTGCGGATCAAGTTCGACGGCTTTCTCCAACATCTTTTGCGCCGTCGCCAACTCATCGCGGACGTAAAGGTCTACGCCGCGCAAGTGGAATTCATACGCCAGCGGATTTTGCGGCAAGTCGCTTTTCAACTCGGCGCGTTCGGTGTCAGACAAACGCAACGCCATACGCGCGACGATTTCCTGACTGACGCGCTCCTGCAACGTAATGAGCTTGTCAGCGGGCAGCGTCAATGATTCCGTCCACAGCGCCTGATTGTTGTCGAGGTTGATGAGTTGCAGGTTCAGATTGAGTTGATCGCCTTCTTTGAGATAAGTGCCGGTGAGCAAGCGATTGACGCTCAACTCTTGTGCCACTTGTTGCGGATCGGGCCGTTGCTGGCGATAACGTTCGACATAAGCCGAAGGCCGCACTACCAGCGAGGTGACGTAATTCAATTTCGTGATGACCGCATCGGCCAGCGTAAAGCCCAGATAATCGGTGTTCGGATCGGGCTTTTGATTGACCAGCGGCAACACTGCCAGCCGCAGTTGCCGATTGGGTAAGAGAGAAGACCCGCCGCGCGTGAAAAAATACAACGCGCCAATCAGCAACACGCCGCACAGCGCTGCAAAAGCGTACCACCGCGTTCGGCTACCAGCAGGGGGGGCAACGCCAACCGCTTCGGGCGTAACCGCTCGTGCGTGCGTGGCAGGGATTTCATTCAGATCCGTTTCAGTAAAGGTGAATTCGTTCGCGCTGTTGGCGATAACACCGTTGGCGACGGCAAAGGCAGGCGCTTTGGCCTCCTGCCGGATTTCGCGCACGTCCGCCACAAAGCGATAGCCGAGTTTGGGTACGGTTTCGATGAATTGCGTTTCGCTGGGGCTTTCGCCTAACGCGCGTCGCAAGGCCGATACGTTTTGTGCGAGATTGCTTTCTTCGACGAAGCTGTCGGGCCAGAGTTTGGCGATGAGTTCGTTTTTGGTGAGCAGCCGCTGCGGGTTCTCGACGAAATAAAGCAGCGTCTCAAAGGCTTTGGGCGTGAGCGAAATCGCCACGTCTTGTGAGTCATTGGTACGGCTCAACGACCGTTCTTGCGGGTTGAGGCGGAACGCACCAAATTCGTAGAGGAGAATTTTCTGGTTGCTCATCTTGGGGAACTACGACACGCCAATGGCGGGGGGAAACGTAGCAGGGTTAAACGACGTGCATCTTATCCGCACCCGCTGCGTTTGCACAATCTGTTATGGCAGATGAAGTGGCAGCCTGATCGCTACCGCGCGCGTTTAATCGAACCAGAAGTATTTCCAATGCGGAATCGCCGTATCCTTGATCGCATAGTATGCCTTGCGATTGCGCAACGGTTCCGGCGTCCAGCGCAAAATATCATTCGCGTGGCTGGGGAAGTGATGCTCATCGCGTTGGATATACATCACGATATCTTC
>JABFSD010000698.1 GCA_013140935.1 Acidobacteriota bacterium | reverse complement strand
TCATGGTGCTCATCGCGATGATGCAGATCGGCGCGATGTTCGGCGGCGTGGCGCAAGTGATGAATCTCTTATTGCCCGGCGTACCGGTCAAAGCGTGGGTGTTGTTGTTCGCGGTGATTACGCTGGCGCTGTTGTTGGGCGGCGGCTATGACCGCATCGAGAAATTCGCCATGATTAAGGTCGGCTTTTTCACGATGCTGACGCTGATGTCGGCGGCGTTGTTGTTGAGCATGCCGCAATACTTTTCGTGGTCGGCCTTGATGGAAGGCTTCACGTTCAAGATGCCTACGACGGGCTTTTCGACGGCGGTCGCCGTGTTCGGCATCACCGGCGTAGGCGCGAGCGAATTGTTTATGTATCCGTACTGGTGCGTCGAAAAGGGCTACGCGCGTTATGCGGGCAAGCGTGACGGCTCGCCGGAATGGGCGGCGCGCGCGCACGGCTGGATGCGCGTGATGCACTTAGACATCGCGGCTTCGATGGTGATTTACACGGTGGCGACGCTGTCGTTTTATCTGTTGGGCGCGGGCGTCTTGCACGGCATGGGTTTGGTTCCTTCCGGCAACGACATGATCAAAGTGTTATCGAACATTTACACCAAGACGCTGGGCGAATGGGCGCTGTGGCTGTTCTATGCCGGAGCCATCGTGACGCTTTACGGAACCATCTTCGCTTCTATCGCCGCGCAATCGCGGATGTATGCCGATATGGTGCGTTTGATGGGCGGCTTTGCGAGCGATGATTACGCGGCGCGCGTGCGCTTTCGCAACCGGTTCATCGTGGTGCTGACGGCGATTCCGGTATGCCTGTTTATGTTTTTCGTCTCGCCCGTGTGGATGGTTACGGTGGGCGGCATCGGCCAAGCCGCGATGTTGCCGGTGATTGGCGCGGGTACGATTTATTTGCATCACAAGCGCCTGCCCAGCGACATCGCTCCGGCGCGTTGGGTGACGGCGGCGCTCTGGCTGGTGACAGCGATCATCTTTGTGATGATGGGCTATTCGGTGTTAGAAGCGGTGCGGAAGTTTTAGCAGTTATGTCAGAGCAAGTCTTACCACCCACTCAACCCAAGCCTGCGCAGCTTACCTATGGTGAATATCTGCGCGTGCCTGCGCTCATCGGCTTGCAAACGCCGCAATCGCCGCATCACGACGAGTTGCTTTTCATCATCATTCATCAAACATACGAGTTGTGGTTCAAGCAGTTGCTGCACGAGTTGGATGCCGTGATTGCCTGTTTGCAAAACCGCAACGCTCCGAATGCAAACGAAGATGTTTACGAAGCCGCGCGTTTGTTGCGCCGTTGCACCGAAATCATGCGTGTGCTGGTCGAACAGTTCACGATTCTCGAAACCATGCTGCCGACGCACTTTCTGGCCTTCCGCGAACACCTGCATCCGGCGAGCGGCTTTCAGTCTGAACAATTCCGCGAACTCGAATTTTTGTGCGGCCTAAAAGACGAAAAGATGTTGCGCTATCACGACGCGGTGCCGGAATTGCGCGCGCAACTTGAACGCCGTTTGCGCGAACCTTCGCTGCGTGATGTGTTTTTTGCAGCCTTGCCTACGTTGTCTGAAATTATGAACGAAGACGAAGCAATGGAATTTCAACGCCGCGCCGAAGCGATTCGCGCGCTTTACCGCGACGAACGCGCCTTCGCTCATGGACGTGCATGGCTTGATGTATGCGAGCGGCTGACGGAGTTCGATGAGTTGCTGGTGAGTTGGCGCTTGCGACACATTCAAATGATCGAACGCACGATTGGCGTGCGCATGGGAACGGGCGGCAGCAGCGGTGCTTCGTATTTGAAACTGACGCTGGAGAAAAAAGTCTTCCCCGAATTGTGGGAAGCGCGCACGATGTTGTCAGCATGACGAGGTTTTTATGAACGACTTACTTTCTTATCGCGCACAATTTCCGATTCTCGAAACGACGACCTATCTCATCAATCACTCGTTAGGCGCGATGCCAGCGCGGACTTATCAACGCATGCATGATTACGCCGAGACGTGGGCGACGCGGGGCATACGCGCGTGGGAGGAAGGCTGGTGGGAAATGCCCTTGACCGTAGGCGACAAGGTCGGGCGCATCATCGGCGCTGCGCCGGGCACGGTCGTGATGCACCAGAACGTATCAGTGTGTCAGGCGCTGATCGTTTCGTGTTTCGACTTGACGGGGAAGCGCAACAAGATCGTTTACGAAGCACTCAACTTTCCCTCGGTGATGTATGTCTATGAAGCGCACGCGCAGGCCGCTGGCGCGCGCATCGTCGAAGTGCCCAGCGATGACGGCATCACGATGGATACGCAACGGATGATTGATGCGATTGACGAAGAAACGCTGCTCGTGCCGATCTCGCATGTGCTGTTCAAAAGCGCCTATTTGCAAGACGCCGCCGCGATCATCGAAAAGGCCCATCGCGTAGGCGCTTATGTAATTCTCGACGTTTATCAATCGGCGGGCGCGGTGCCGTTCAGCGTCACCGACCTTAACGTAGATTTCGCCACGGGCGGTTCGGTCAAGTGGCTGTGTGGCGGGCCGGGTGCGGGTTATTTGTATGTACGGCCTGATTTGATGAAACAATTTCAGCCGAAGATCACCGGCTGGTCGGCGCATAAAAATCCATTCGCGTTTGCGCCGGGCGCGATTGATTACGCTGAAGACGTGCATCGTTATCTGCACGGTTCGCCCGCGATTCCGGCGTTGTATGCGGCAGAGAGCGGTTACGATTTGATTAACGAAATTGGCGTCGAACGCATTCGCGCGAATTCAGTGCGGCAGACTGCGCGGTTGATTGAACTGGCGGATGAGAATGGCTGGCGGGTGAATTCACCGCGCAACGCGGCGCAACGCGGCGGTTCGGTGATTCTCGACGTACCCAACGCCGGAGCCGTCGTGCAAGCTCTCACGGCGCGCAAAATATCTTTGATCTCGGCGACGACGCGTTCGACTTCTTCGTCGGTATTGAAAAAGTGCGGCCCGATGCGGA
>JABFSD010000792.1 GCA_013140935.1 Acidobacteriota bacterium | reverse complement strand
GCAGCGGCAAATCCACCGTACTCGAAGCATTGGCAGTTCGTTGGGGTTTCAATCCTGAAGGCGGTTCAATCAATTTCAACTTTGCGACGCGCGCTTCACATTCCGACTTGCACGAGAATATTCGGTTGGCACGTTCGCTGATGCGACCGACTGACGGGTTCTTTTTGCGCGCGGAAAGTTTTTTCAATGTGGCTACGCAAGTCGAAGAACTCGGCGTGTCAGGCTATGGCAATCGTTCGTTGCACGAACAATCGCACGGCGAATCATTTCTTACCTTGTTAATGCGGCGCTTCGGCGGCAACGGACTTTACCTGCTTGACGAACCCGAAGCCGCGCTGTCACCCATGCGGCAACTGGCGGTGTTGCGCCGCATTCACGATCTGGTCTTGGACGGCTCGCAATTCATCATCGCTACGCACTCGCCGATACTGTTGGCTTATCCGAACGCGAAGATTTATCAACTCGATGCGAACGGTTACACCGAAACGCCTTATGAAGAAACCGAGCATTACTGCGTGACCAAAGACTTTCTGAATCATCCGGCGCGCACGCTCAAAGAGTTGTTGGCGGAGTAACCCCGGCAGAGAACCATGAACGAACGCAAACTCATCATCGCCATTGACGGCCCGGCGGGCGCGGGCAAAAGCACGATTGCCAAAAAACTGGCGCGGCAATTGGATTACCTTTTCATCAACACCGGCGCGATGTATCGCGCCGTCGCGCTCGCCGCCTTGCAACGCGGCTTCGCGCTTGATCAAGTCGAAGTCATCGGCAAGCTCGCACAGACCGTCAGCATCGAACTCACCGGCACTGTAGACAATACGCGCGTCCTGCTCGACGGCGCAGACGTGACCGAAGCGATTGCTACGCCAGCGGTCAGCGAAGCGGCTTCGGTCGTGTCGGCGATTCCGGCGGTCAGGCGTGCACTGGTCGCGCAACAACAACAGCTCGGACGCGCCGGCGGCGTCGTGATGGAAGGCCGCGACATAGGCACACAGGTGTTTCCTAACGCTGACGTGAAAATCTATCTTGATGCTTCGTCCATCGCGCGTGCCGCGCGTCGCCACACCGAAGACCTGAGCAAAGGCGTCAACACGGGTTCGCTGAAAGATACGCAAACCGAGATCGAAGCCCGCGACCGCCGCGATAAAACGCGGGCGGATTCGCCGCTGGTGATGGCAGCCGATGCGATCTATCTCGATTCGTCAGCACTGACGATTGAAGAAGTTGTGGAAGGCATCCTGCAACTTGTAATTAGCCAGAGTTGAAACGATGGACATAAAGCCGCTATCTAAATATGCGTCTCGCAGGACGTTTGTTCTTCATGCCAGCCACCAATGTTCTTTACTATTTAGAACCGTGAAACCTAATCATGGTGATTTATTCCCGAGGTATGAAACGATTGATTTGATATTTCTAGGTGCCATTTATCTTGAGTTGCCAACCCAGCTTAATGGCTTCAAGATCACGAAACCTCGTGATGAGATAGCTCACCAAATTTCACAACTTCACGATCACGCTCATAACTATTACCCAGCCGAGCGCGTCTATGTGATTGAATCTCAAGGAAGGCGTTTTCATGTTGTGGCGTCTAATTGCTGGATACAAGAACACAACAAACCAATGATAGATGCAGGTCTTTCGGTGATTGGGGAAAACGAGCAGAGTCTGCGCGACGCATATATTTCGAGTCATGTTAAACGCTGGTACCGAATCGAGGGAAAGGCTAGCCGTAAATGTTTACAGGAATTGTTGAAGAAGTGGGTTTGATTCGCCGCATAACGCACAGCGCCAACGGCGCGCGGCTCATGGTCGCAGCGCATTCCGTCACGCAAGACGCCCAACTCGGCGACAGCATCGCTGTCAATGGCGTATGCCTCACCGTCGTCGAAAAATCTGCTGATTCATTCGCCGCTGACCTTTCGGCTGAAACGCTCAAACGCACCAGCCTCAAGCAAGCCGTCGTCGGCACCCGCGTCAATCTCGAACGCGCCTTGTTGCCTACGACGCGACTCGGCGGACACATCATGCAAGGCCACGTAGACGGCACCGGCCATTTCATCTTTGCGCAACCCCTCGGCGAAGGCTGGACGGTGTGCATCGGGTTTCCGTCTGAACTCGCGCGTTATCTGGTCGAGAAAGGTTCGATTGCAGTAGACGGCATCAGTCTTACCATTGCGGCGCTTGGCGAAAACTGGTTTGAGATCGCTGTGATTCCGCATACGTGGCAGATGACGAATCTGAGTTCGCTCTTAAGCGGCGCAGCGGTGAATCTGGAAGTGGACATCATTGCGAAATACGTTGAGCGGATGATGCAGGTCGGCAAATCAAACGCGGGACTAACGCTCGAACGGCTAGGCGAATTGGGTTATTGAATGAGTAAAAAGTTCATCGGCTTGTTGTTGCTGGGCGCAGTGTTGGTGGCGGGCGGATTTTTCGCGCCGACGGTTTATCGTTGGTGGGATGCGCTTTCCAATCCATGGGCGTATGCCAACGCTAACGGCGCTTCGTTGACTGGCAAATGGAACGGGCAACTCAACGTCAGTGGGCAAGCGCGCCGCCCGTTCAAACTCGAATTGCGACGCGGCGAAATGGACGGTCGCAAGCGCCAGATTCGTTTTGCGCGAATGGGACTTTTTGAGGGTACAGCGCAAGTGCCCGACGAAGCAGGCCGCGTGTTGCAATATGAAGTCTGGGGCAAGACCAATCGCGACGGCTCTGAAATTACGATCAACTTTCGTCCTATCAATCGCCAGCCTGAATCGTTCAAGCAAGCGCAATGGACGCAGTTGCGCGGCAGTTGGCAAGGCGCGACCTTGACGTTGCAAGGCGCGGCTGATCTGGTGCTTTATACAATGACGGGCGCGGTCAGCACTTCTGAAGACGCGCCGTTATCGTTGAGCGCCTCCTTACAAAAAACGCAGTAATCACGTCATGCCTTTTGCTCCCATCGAACAAGCTATCGCAGACATTCGCGCCGGACGCCTCGTCATCGTCGTGGATGATGAAGACCGCGAGAACGAGGGCGACCTGGTTTGTGCGGCAGAAAAGGTGACGCCCGAAATCATTAACTTCATGGCGCGCGAAGGGCGCGGTTTGATCTGTTTGCCGCTGACCGAAGAGCGTTGCGATTTTTTGAAGCTGCCGTTGCAGGTGTCAGAGAACGACAACGGTTCGGGTTTTGGTACGGCGTTCACGGTTTCGATTGAAGCGCGGCACGGCGTCACGACGGGCATTTCGGCAGCCGATCGTGCGGCGACGGTGTTGGCGGCGGTCAATCCGGCAGGGAAGCCTTCTGATATCGTGCGTCCCGGCCACGTGTTTCCGCTGCGCGCGCGCAACGGCGGCGTGTTGATGCGTCCCGGCCAGACCGAAGCCAGCGTAGACCTCGCGCGCCTCGCCTCGCTCAATCCTGCGGGTGTCATCTGCGAAATCATGAATGACGACGGCACGATGGCGCGCTTGCCTGAACTCGAAACCTTTGCCGCAAAGCATGAGTTGAAAATCATTTCGGTTGCTGACCTGATTCGTTATCGCATGCAAAACGAAGTCTGTGTGCGCCGCGTCGCCGAAGCCGAGGTGCCGACGATTCACGGTACGTTCAAAGCCGTCGCGTTTGAAAATCTGTTAAACGGCGAAGTGCATCTGGCGATGGTGTTGGGCGAAATCGTGGCGGATGAACCGGTGCTGGTGCGTGTGCATACGCAATCGGTATTGAGCGATGTCTTCGGCAGTTTGCGCGACGATCACGGCGCGCAGTTACAAGCCGCTTTGCAACACATCCGCGCGGCAGGTTGCGGCGTCGTGCTTTATCTCAAACAGGAAACCCGTGATATAGGGCTGGCCCGACAATTGCGCGATTACCGTGAACCCAGCGTGCAACGCGCGAGCGAGTCACAGGAAAAAAACGACGCAATAAAAACGCTGCGTGATTACGGCACGGGCGCGCAAATTCTGCACGAACTGGGCGTGCGCAAACTCACGCTGCTCTCCCACCGTCCGCCGAAATTTTCCGCCCTCGAAGGCTTCGATCTCGAAATCATCGGCCACGTCCCGCTTACCTGAAGTAATCTTCTATGGAATTTGCCACTACAGGTGTGTCCAAAACTTGACGCAAGAGAAAGCCGTAAGGCAGACTCCGCTCTGACCTCGACTGCTCCGCAAGTTTTTAAGAACGTCCCCCCGTAACAGCGCCTCCTCCCAAAGCATTTCTGCCCGACCTGTGCGCTGTGAGTCCTCTATCAACAATAAAATTACATGGCGAAGTTTGAACGACACATCTTCATTTGCACCAACCAACGTCCGGCTGACGCCCCGCGCGGCTGCTGTGACGCGAACGGTTTGGGCGAACTGCAACTGGCCTTCAAAAAAGAACTGACCGCACGCGGACTCAAAGACCGTATGCGCGCCAACAAAGCCGGTTGTCTCGACCAATGCGAACAAGGCCCGACCGTGGTGGTTTATCCCGAAGGCGTTTGGTACGCCGGTGTCAAAACTGAAGACGTGGCGGAAATCGTCCAGTCCCATCTCATTGAAGGTCATCCCGTAACGCGCTTGCTGATGGCAGACAACGAATCTGCCGACGCATAAAGCGACGCGTTATTTTTCGTGAGGGTTAGTTATGCGTTTCACCCGCTCCCAGAAAATCGTATCCATCGGCGGAGGCACCGGGCTTTCCACCTTATTGGCCGGCCTCAAACCTTATCTTGCTACCAACGACATCGAACTCACGGCGCTCGTCACCGTGACCGACGACGGCAAAAGCTCTGGACGCTTGCGCGGCGAATTCAACGTGCTGCCGCCCGGCGACATTCGCAACTGCCTCGTCGCACTGGCTGACGAAGACCATCCGCTCACCAAATTGTTTCGCCACCGTTTCTCTGGCGACGGGCAACTCGGCGGACATTCGCTGGGCAACCTGATTTTGCTCGCGCTCAATCAACAAAGCGGAGACTTTCTCGCCGCCGTCAATCAAGCCCGCCAGTTGCTGGGCATTACGGCGCACGTACTTCCTTCCACCCTCGACCGCGTAGACCTCGTGGCCTGTTGCGGACAAAAGACCTTGCGCGGGCAAGTCGCCATCAAAGCGCATTGCGGCAAATCGCAAGAGGGCGCGATTCGCCAACTCGCACTGGTTCCGTCGAATGCACACGCCTTGCCCGAAGCCGTCGAAGCCATTCTCGAAGCCGATCTCATCACCATCGGTCCCGGTTCGCTTTACACCAGCATCATCGCCAATTTGCTCGTACCCGGCATCGTCGAAGCCATCGTCGAATCGAAAGCGCGCAAACTTTTCATCTGCAACGCAATGACCGAGTCTGACGAAACCGATGGATTCACCGCTGAAGACCACGTCAAACAAGTGCTGAATTACGCGCCCGGCTTGCAACTCGATTGGGCGCTGTTTAATTCGACGCGCATCTCGCCGGAGATGCGCGAACGCTACGCGGCTGAAAACGCCGTCGCACTCGAACCGCCGCCCGCCCGCAGCCACCTACTGCCCGGCATCGAATTGATCGCGCGTCCGCTCTCATCTGAAACGCGCTTCGTCCGTCATGACCCGCACCGTTTAGTGCAGGCCATCTTTGAAATTTTTCGCCGCACGCAACCCGCTCAGACTGTGAACGCAACGTTACCGCTCGCGGTCAGCGCCTTGCGCGGCAATAGCTATCATTCAACTCTCACATTGCATTGAGGTATCTGTGAATACGCCTGTCCACGTTTTGATTCTTGCTGCCGGACTCGGCACACGCATGAAAAGTGCTTACGCCAAAGCGTTGCACAAACTCGGAGGCCGTACGCTCATCGGCCACGTCGTCAACACCGCCGTTAAACTCGAAGCCGAAACGATCACCGTCGTTCTCGGTTATCAAGCCGAGTTGGTCGAACAAGCCGCGCGCGCAGCGTTGAGCGCGAACGATGCTGAGAAATTACGTTTTGCCTTGCAGACCGAACAGCGTGGCACCGGCCACGCCGTCATCTCGGCGCGCGATGCTTTCAAAGATGCACAAGGCGTACTCGTTGTTTTGTATGTAGACGCGCCGCTCATTCAGGCCGAAACCCTCAGCCAACTCATCACGACGCACGCGAATGAAAAGAACGCGGCCACGTTGATTACGACGAAGATTGATCCGCCGCCCGCGTTCGGACGCATCGTCAGAGATGACAACGGCCAATTCCTCAACATCACCGAAGACAAAGATTGCACGCCGCAACAACGCGCCATCACCGAAGTCAATCCCGGCTTTTATTGTTTCGACATCGCGGCCTTGTTGCCTGCACTCGATCAACTCAAACCTAACAACGCACAAAACGAGTACTACCTCACCGACGTACCCGAACTCATGCTGAAAGCTGGCAAGCGCGTAGGCACGGCCTTTTACGCCGATTACGAAGAACTCGCCGGACTCAACGACCGCGTCGAACTCGCGCTGCTCGCGCAACGATTGCGCCAACGTACGCTGCGCTGTTTGATGCTTGACGGCGTAACGATTGTTGACCCGGCTTCGACTTACATTGACGACACGGTCGAGATCGGACGCGACACGACGATTCATCCGCAAGTCATTCTCGAAGGCAGCACGCGCATCGGCAGCAATTGCGAAATCCATTCGTGGTCGCACCTGACCAACGCCGTCATCGGCGACGAATGCAAACTACTCAACGGCGTTGTCATCACTGACAGCAAGCTCGTAGGCAAAAACACCGTTGGCCCTTACGCCCACCTGCGCATGCACACCGAACTCGACGAAGCCGCCGTCATCGGCAATTTCGTCGAAGTCAAAAAATCGCGGCTCGGCAAGAAAACCAAATCCATGCATTTGACTTACTTGGGCGACGCTACACTGGGCGACCGCGTGAACATCGGCGCGGGTACGATTACTTGCAATTACGACGGCAAAAATAAAAACGCTACGATCATCGGCAACGACGTGAAGATCGGTTCGTCCACGATGCTGGTCGCACCGGTCAAAGTCGGCGACGGAGCGATGTCAGGCGCGGGTTCGGTGATTACGAAAGATGTACCGGAAGATAGCTTGGTGGCAGGTGTGCCTGCGCAAGTGAAGAAAAAGCTGAAAGGGTAAGCGCCGTTTTGTTAAAGTGGTTAAACGATGGAACAACCTACATTACTTAACCCTGTTGGTCTAGCGCGACACAAGCAAGGCAAGGTTGCGCGATTTGAGCCTGTGACCCAAGGCTTTCAATTGCAATACGAGCATCGCCACGGACGACTGTATCAAGGTGATTCAATCGCGTGGCTAACTTCTCTTACTACCTCAAGCGTTGATCTAGTGTTTGCCGATCCGCCTTACAACCTCAAAAAAGCGGATTGGGATAATTTCGAGAATCAGGAAAAATATATTGAGTGGTCAATGCAATGGATCGCGCAGGCGGCGCGCGTACTCAAACCGGCTGGCTCGCTGTATGTCTGCGGATTTTCTGAAATTCTGGCTGACTTAAAGCATCCTGCTTCTAAGTATTTCAACCAGTGCCGCTGGCTTATTTGGCATTACAAAAATAAAGCGAACCTGGGCAGCGATTGGGGACGTTCGCACGAAAGCATTTTGCATTTGCGCAAAACCGCCACAACCAAACTCAACCTAGATGACGTGCGTGTTCCTTACGGCGCGCACACCCTGAAATATCCTTCGCATCCGCAAGCTGAAACCAGTGCTTACAGCAAGGGCAAGTTAACTAACCGTGATGATTGGACTCCGCATCCCAAGGGAGCCAAGCCAAAAGACGTCATTGAGATTCCTACAACTTGTAACGGCATGGGTGAAAAGACGCCGCACCCTACGCAAAAGCCGGAAGAGTTATTGCGCAAGTTTGTGTTGGCTTCGTCGAATGAAGGCAATTTGGTGATTGACCCTTTTTCGGGTTCGGGTACGACGCTCGTGGTCGCTGAACAACTGAAACGCCGTTGGATGGGTTGCGACCTCAACGAGCAATATAACCAATGGGCGATTGAGCGAATCGAAAACATCCGGCAGCTATCGAAAGAAGAATGGATTGCCTTTGATCGAAAGAATGCTGAACGAAGGGAGTCAATTCGATGACGCTGGCCGACTTGCTCGCTCACGTAACCGACAAAGAACATTTTCAGTCGGTTAACGATTACCTGACTTTCTGCGCTCGCTATCTGGATTACGTCCAGACAGGATTGCAGGCGCGCATCGTGTCGCAAAACGAGAGGCAATATGAGTTTTTCCAATATCGGCAGGAAGGCAGTTTCAACATAACGAGGCCGTTGAATACTAGCTTGATGTATGACGCGGTAGCTTTCGCCAGTGCGACGCAGCAATTTACGCAAGCATTGCAACAACTCAAAGACAGAGAACGTCCAGCAGAGACATTGCGCCAGTCTTTGATACGCACGATTTACACCGCGCAACAGTCCATTGGGGCTACGTTAGACGCACTGCCTGCGGGTAAATCCAATCAAGCGCGCAAATTGAATGGTGATTTGTTTGAGCGATTGATCCGCTTGCTGATTGTTTCGTTAGGAATAGATTGCGTCTCTGGCGTCGTGCAAGTACCCGTGAAAGATGCACAAGGCGTGAAGCTTTTCGATGCCAGTTATCAGCATGATTTACTTATCAGCCAAAACGCCGAACTAAAAGTCATTGGGTCAGTAAAGACCTCGAGCAAAGACCGGCTCGACAAAGTGTTTATGGATAAATTTTTGTATAGCCGTCTCACTGACACGGCGCTGCCTCACATCGCAATTTTCTTAAATGACGTACAGCGCAAGAAAACCAAGCGTGAAAATGAATATGGTGTGAGCGCAACGTTCCTGCCAGGTCATTTCAAGGCTTACACGATTAAGCTGAACTCACTCGACGGGGTTTATTACTGCGACATTCGCCCGAACATAAGGCAGGATGCGCTGCTCTCACAGCACATCAAAACCATAGATCATTTCTTTTACTCTGACCTTTGGAACTTGCTTGAGCAGCCTGGGCAGGCCGTAGCAGAGATTGCCATTGCGTCAGAGACAGACAGTAACGAATAAAATTTCAGAGGTAACTTTATTATGTGCGGAATCGTCGGATATGTCGGATCAAAAAACGTAGTCCCCGTCGTCATCGAAGGGCTGCGTCGCCTCGAATATCGCGGCTATGACAGTGCGGGCATCGCGGTGGTCAACGGAGATCAAACCGTGCAGGTGCGCCGCGCTTCGGGCAAGTTGCGCAACCTCGAAGACGTGTTAAGCAAAAATCCCGTACACGGTGATTACGGCTTGGGGCATACGCGGTGGGCTACGCACGGGCGGCCTACTGAAGAGAACGCACACCCGCACCGTTCAAGCTCTGGCCGCATTTGCGTAGTCCACAACGGCATCATCGAGAATTACCTCGAACTCAAGCGCGAGTTGCAAAAAGAAGATCATCAGTTTCAGTCTGAGACCGACACCGAAGTCGTCGCGCACCTAATCGAACGCCACTTGCGCCGCGACGCC
>JABFSD010000274.1 GCA_013140935.1 Acidobacteriota bacterium | reverse complement strand
GCGGCGACTTGTCGCTGAGGCATCGGTTGCGGCGGCATGAGGTAATTATCCAGCCACAAGTCTTCGGGTTGAGCCGCGAAGAAAATTCCGTTGATGAGATGGCCGAAACCCGTAGCGACCGGAATCAGCGCGAAGAGCCAAAGCAATTGCAGCACCGATGCCATGCCAACCGCAGGGATTTCGGTTTTGCTGGCGATGGCTTGAACGATGCTTTCGAGAAAACCCGACCGTCCCATTTGTCGCAAGATGAGATACCACACGCCCGCCGAAGCCGCTCCGCCCAGAATCTGCGTAATGCCTTGTTGCAAGCTGTATTTGCGCAGCGCCGGCAGCTTTTTCGCCAGCGCCTGTTTGAGCTTGCGGTCAGCGCGCGTCTCTGCCAGTTGTCCGGTTTTGTTTTTGACTCCGCCCAACGCCGACCCTAAATCGGCTCCGACTTGTCCGGCGCGTACCCCTAAGTCTCCAATCCACTCGTGTGGGGAAGGCTTCTTCACTTCTTCCTTTTTGAGACGGCGGGTCTGCTTGGCTTCCTGCTTCCACGTCTCGAATCCGACGCGCAAGTTGTCGCCCAGCGTACGCAACCCTTCCTTCAAAGCTTCCGGGTCGAACGACACCTGACGGCCTTCCATCGCGTCTACGATGATGTCGAGTTTGAGGCCGCAGTTCTTGCAAAAGCGTTGGCCTTGCGGCGCGGCAGCGGCACAACGGGGACAATAAACTTGCATTCAGGTTTGCTCGCTTTCTATTGGAGTGTCGAAACGTGAGCCATTACGCTTTGTTGCGTCGTTTGGTTCCCGCCGCTTTGACGTAACTCGTTTTGACCATCGTGTGAATGTTGCCGCGCACGTTGAAATCGCCTTCCAGATGGACTTCGAGCGGATCGCAAGCGGCTACGAAATCATCGCGGATTTGGTTGATGACGTGTTCGTGAAAGATTTTCACTTCGCGGAACGAGTTGATATAGAGCTTCAGCGATTTCAACTCGATGCAACGCTCGTTCGGCACGTAGCTCAACTTGATCGTAGCGAAATCAGGGAAATCTGAAAACGGACAAATCGCCGTGAATTCAGGGATCGTGAAATGAATCTCGATGCGCTGACCGACGTGTTCATAAGCGAAGGTATCCAGCGGAACCAGTTTCATTTCGCTGGCCGGCGTCGAGCGAATTTCGAGATTTTGCTGCGGCGAGATTTCGCTGATCGCAGGCTTAGGACTTTTTTTAGTACTGGGCATAACTCAATTCCTTTACGAAATACGCGAGTAAGCCGAGATAAATAACCCAACCCCAGCCATTTTGGTAGTGCCTGGCTTTCAGCGTTGCCAAGCGCGGGAGCGGCCTTTAGAATGCGCCGCGTTATCGGCAACGATCCCCATATCAACATTCGATAAACGTCGCACCTCGCTCCCGGCCCAGCGCCGCGCGGTTCATTACTTATGGTGAAAAGAGCCTTCCTTGCATTGTGTTTGGTCAGTTTGTTGCTAGTGACGGCACAGGCGCATCTGCGTCGTAATAACCGTCCTGATCACCGTCCTGAAGACAAGGGATATTTGCTGCCGGCCGCGCTGGTCAACGAACTCGATCAATGGCTCGCGCGCGCCGATTTCTGGCGCTTCGTCATACGGGCCGAAAACATACGCTCGCGCATCGAGGTCAACGAAATCGCCAGTCGTGCCGTCGAAGCCTGGCTGTGCGGAACCAATACGATTTGCATTACGACGGGCCTGAAACAACGTTTGACCGAAGCCGAATATGAAGCCGCCCTCGCTCACGAAATCGGCCACATCATCGTTCCGCGCAATGCCGACGGGCATCCGCAACTCTGGGAAACCCAATGCGACCTGCTCGCCGTAGCCCTCTTGCGCGACGCCGATTATGTGAGAGACATGCTTTACACCGTCAATCGCGCCTGCCCCAATTGCCGCGACGAGGAACACCCCGCGCCTTACGAACGCATAGCCCTGTTGGATTACGCGGCAGAAGCTACGCTCGAAAAGGTCAACCGCCTCGACGCCTTGCGCAAAGGCAACTTCGCTTTGCGCCTGACCGAAATCGCTACGATCACGCCGCGCCCTTAACCCCATGAAGCTGCTCGCCGCCATTCAAGCCGGAGGCCGCAGCCGTCGCATGGGTCAGGATAAAGCCTGGCTCGACATTAAAGGCCGTCCGATGATCGAGCATGTCTTGACCGCCGCCCAACCTCTCGCCCAGCGCATTGCCATCGTCATCAGTCAACCGACACCTGAACCAAATCGTTACGCAGCTTTAGCCGCCAAGTGGCAAGCTGATTTGTTGATTGATGCTTACGATCACTGCGGCCCGCTGGGCGGCATCGTTACGGCGCTACGGCATTGTAAAGAAGAAGAAAGCGCCCTCATCCTCGCTTGTGACTTGCCCTTTCTTACTACCGAGTTTTTACAATTACTTATCCCTCATCCCTCATCCCTCATCCCTCATCCCTTGACGATTCCCGAAGACCGCACCGGACGCCCGCAAATGCTCTGCGGCCTTTATGACGCGGGCTGTTTGCCTTTCGCTGAACAGTTGCTGGCTGAGAATAAATTGCGTGTAGTTGGGCTATGCGCGCTTGTGGCTACGCAGACTTTGCGTTGGACGGATTACGCGCATCTGGCTAACGCTGAACGGTTGTTGTTGAATTGCAATACGCCCGATGACTTTCGTACTGACGAAAAATCGCCGACGAAGTAATCGTTACTCAACGAAGCAGCGAAAACTTACGCCTTAAATACCCGTTTTCCGACCATAAAGAGAGATTTAGCTACATTCTTGCCCGTTCCGACGACATCGCCAGTGAACTCTTCGGCCTGCTCTTTGACCCCAGCGGCGGCATCTTTGATTTTTTCTTCAACAGTAACAGTAGCCACCTCCACCTTCCCCACCGCCTTAGCAGTAACCACTTCCACTTTCTCCCCTGCATTAGCAGCAATCGTTTCCACTGTTCCTTCTACCTTAGTGGCAATTCCCCCTGCCGTCGTTTGGGCAAGATTAACCACTGACTCTGTAGCTTGCTGTGTAACTTCGACTATTTCCGCTGCCGCGTTCTGAACAACTTCAAGAGACGCGGAGAAGCTACGCATCGTTTTTTCCTGCTTCAATGTCAGCAAGTCGGCTTCAATAAAAGTAGCAAACCTGCCAAGGTCATTACTTCCATATTCGATATAAGCAAATCCGCGATCATTTACATGAAGTGAGCGATTTTCAGTGTTCTGCGGAATTTGGCACTGATAGCCCCAATTCGTACCAAAAGAATTTTGTACAATCCACGCGCCATCACTTCCCTTTGAATCATCCCACCCAATGATTAACACTGCATGGGTCGGTTCTTCCTCCGTAGGCGTTTGCAGCGGGAAAACCCTGGCGTCGTCAGATGAAATAAGGCTTTGATCTTTAGCCGCAGGTTTCGCTCTTCTTAACTTATTCCACTTAGGAAAAGTGTCGTCATTGTTAAGGTAAGTAAACCCCACCACCAGCGGCCCATGTATCAACAAAGCTCTTTTCATCTCTGCCACCTGAGGAACAGAAATGTTACGGGGAGACGGTTGAATATAATTCCAGTAAATTGCCTTAATCCTTTCTTGCCCTTTTATCTCGGCTTCGCTTTCTTTTTTCTTAACCGGCTTATCTATTTCCAGAAAAGCAGCTTCATCCGTTTCAGGAAAAATCTTGAAGTCAGCCAGCGAAAACCCTGTTTCCATAAAATAGATAAAGGCTCTTTCATACCAGTCTGCGGTGTTATTTCTAAGACTTTTTTTCACTCCTACCACCGTGCGCTTCACATTTAATCCCACTTTCTCTCGCACTTCGCGTTTATTGGGCACTAAAGCAGTCGCTGTCATGAAAGACAAAAGATCCGCTTCAGCATTAACTTTCGGCGTCCTGGCTTTTGCCGCCATATCTGTTTTGAGGCGTAAAATCATAAGACTACTTTCAAAGGCTGCGGTAGCTGCGTGAGCCCAACAAGTGCCTTTACCTTTTCCTTGATGGCGCACAAAAGGGATAACACCAAGCGTGCGCCAGTCAAATCTTTTTATGCTTTTCAGCAAAGGATCTGGGAATTCTGCCCAGTCCCGATCTGAGATACCTTGCCGCCCTTGAGTTAGTTCAGGGTGTTCCTTTTGAATCTGCATCCTGACCGGGTCGTTGACTTGAGCCGAGACTCTAAAGATGAAGCCCTGGGGGTTTACGCGAAACTCAATCCCCAATTGATTATCGCGGGCATTTAATTTATCCACTAACTCTTGTCGGCGCTTAAGCGCAGCATCGCTAGACGGCGGAGCCGCGAATTTCTCTTTGTTCACTATTAGTTCTTCTGATTTACTTTTTGCCATGAAGCCTCCTTGAACCGCAGAGATAAGATGTAGGGCGGATTACTAATCCGCCCTACATTCTTTTGCTGTTCCTGTAAGCCTCGATCACAACCTGACCTAATCGCTTGGCGGGCTTACCTCTCTCTACCACAACAGCCCAACAGTTCCATTCACTTATCACCCATCACAAGGGTCATCCTGACAAATGCCGTTACACATCTGTTTGGGAGGGTCACAACTTGGTCCGGCAACCACTGCCAGAGCAGAGGCTCTGACGGATTTAACCCCTTTGACTTTTCTGACTTCTGCTATGACCTTCTTTTTAGCAGATTCATCAGCAGGGCCACCTGAAACCGCTGCAGCAGCCCCTTCCAATTTGACGACGCCATTTTTGCTTGTGATGTGAAGCTTGATCTTCCCCGTCGTATCAAAAAAATACCGCTCTTTAGCCTTCGAACTATCTTGAGTAAACGCCGTTCCGAGTTGAGCGATGACAGCCTTTACAAGCTCTGCATCTGCCTTACTCATCGGCGTAGGAGTCGGTTTAGGAGTAGATTTGGGGGCTGGCCCTCCTTGCAAAGCATGGGTGCTACGCATTGCTTGCAAACCAAACCACCCCATGGAAATGACCAGCGCGATGCTTATGACCACTACTTTTCTCAACATGTTTATGCTCCTTTACAGGTAAATTTTTCCGTCACTTATCAGGGTCAGCCACCTGATACTTCGTTGGTGACCGCCCTTGCCAGTTACCGCTTTTTGGTTCTCACACGAGAATGACGCCGGTAACCGTTCTGCGACTGAACCCTTATGTTTTTCAGCGCAGATCGTTAAAGCGTAAAACCAGCAAGAATCCGGACATCAATGAAAAAATGTGCCGCCTGAAATGTCAAAGACAAATAACCAATGAGAGCTTGTCCGGTAGCGAGAAGCGTATCACTTGAAATTGGTTAGCATGGAAAGCGAACTAAACCTTGTTTGCAGGCCGAAATAAATAGCCTGACTATTTTTCGCCCAGCCCAGGCTTGAAAAGTAAGTACGAGGATGATTGTTATGGGTCAATTGTTTAACCTGTTTGCTACCCTCTATCGGCAAAACCCAAAGATTGTCTTTTTCGTCGCGACGCACGACATACGCAAGGGTGAGGTGATCCGGCGACAAATGAAGATTGAGGTAATAAGCCAAAGGTATTTCCGCTATCCGGGTCAGCCCTTTGGTTTTTCTAAAAACCTGCGAAACGGCAACCAAGTCGGGTTGAGTGTAATTCAATCCCTTTACATAAGCGGCGAAAACCAAAGATTCATCGTGCGGCGACCAACCTAATAAACGCAAGCGCACGTCGGCGCGATAAACCAGTGTTGAACGTCCCGATTCCAAATCAGTGACCCCAATGCCGAACCCATACTTACCCTCAGCAGAACGGTTCAACGTCTTTGCCCCCCAGGCGATATATCTGCCATCTGACGACCAGAGCGGGCAATCAAGCTGCCAGTCGGCCTCATCCATTATTGAGGGAATGAGTCTATCGCCCGTGCCACCGACATTGATTACCCACAGACCGCGCCGTCCCTTTCGGGCGGCAAAGTAAGCAAGCCGATTACCGTCAGGCGACCAGGCATAACCACTGGATTGCACACGATTATAAGGCATCACTGAATAATCACTTGCGTCGCAACCTTCCTGGGTAAGTTGTTGCACGGCCCCGCCGGAAGCAGGTGTCACCCACAAATTACAGATATTGCCAGCATAGCGCATAAAAGCGAGGCGTTTGCCGTCAGGAGACCACTGAGGCAAGAAACCTTCTTTCACGAGCAGGCTTGCTGGGGTACCGAAAATTAATGGTTTCGTCATGATGTCATTATTTCTCGTGACATTAATTCCCTGATTTAGATTATTAACCGATTGATAGGCAATGGTGCCATTGTCTGGAGCAACATCCGGCCAGAATTCGGCATTACTGTCTGACGCCACAACAAACTCGCGCGCCTTGGTCACCTCTACTCCCCATAAATCAGAGCGCTCGTCTGCGGAGCCATATAAAATGCGCGTACCGTCTGAGGAAACATCCAGGACTAAACTATCGGTATTTCCGTAAGTAAGTTGCTGAGGCTGATGACCGCTCACGTCTCCCACAAAAATCTGAAAGACACCGTTTACTTTCGCGCTGAAAAAAAATCGTTGGTTATCAGGATGCCAGGCGGTGTTCTTTGCTATGGCCTGGAAGCTGCCAATCGCACGGGACTGCCCACCCTGTTTAGGAAGCACTTGCACCGTTGAACGGCCGTCCGTGGTTTGTGCAATATACGCTATCCATTGTTCGTCATAAGAAAGGCTAAAATGATTGTTAAGAACCCCAGTTGATTCATATTTTGTCAGGTTCTCTGTCTTTCCTGAGTTGATCTCAAAGGCATAGAGGTTTTGTCTCCATTCAAAATAAAGCAGTCCATTTTTTGACCAATGTCGTAATAAAGCGTCGCCTTCTCCAGCAGCGAGCTGTTTGAGGAACACAGGCATACCGCCCAACATCGGCTTACGCCAAATACCAGGCAACCCATCTCGCACTGAGATATAGGCTAGTTCATCTCCATTGGGCGAC
This sequence comes from Acidobacteriota bacterium, assembly GCA_013140935.1. Taxonomy (GTDB): domain Bacteria; phylum Acidobacteriota; class Blastocatellia; order RBC074; family RBC074; genus JACPYM01. Next base: position 2,570 of record JABFSD010000274.1, on the reverse strand, counting down.
CATAGCTGCTGTTTATTCAAAAAACCGTCGGTGGTACTGGGTTGTGCATCGCCAGTCGTGACCGATTTAACCCAAACGTTCAGGCTTCCCTTTTCAGTCGAAGTAAACGCTATCCATTTTCCATCAGGTGAAAACTTGCCTTCGCTGTAACCTTCACCCGGCATACTCGCCCAGTGATAGACATTTACGGGAGTGAGCGAGCTGGGCGGAGGCGCTTTAACTTGGTTACCGCCTCTGAATTTCCACCACCAGAGTGCCCCGACCGCGCCAAGCACCAGCAACGGAATCAAAGCTATTTGCCAGAGCGCAAAGCGCGGCGCACGCATACGCTGCGCTATGGAATCATTCGTGCGACGGGCGAAAGACGTTGAATGCGCGCGTTCGCCGCTGCCTTTGAGCCATTGCAAATCGTCGAGCATTACGCGCACAGTGGGGTAACGCGCTGACATGTCTTTGGCAAGCGATTGATGTAACACACGCTCCAATTCAGGAAACGCATCCGCTACAGCTTCACGCAGCGATGGTGCCTCTTTATGCAGGATGTCGCTGATTACGTCTGCTGCCGTCCCGCCCGCGAACAGCGGCGCGCCGGTAAGCAATTCATAAAGCAGTGCGCCCAAACTGAAAATATCGGTCTGAGCAGTCACCTCCTGGCCGCGCGCCTGTTCGGGCGACATATAGCGCAACGTACCGATAATCATACCGGGTTGGGTATGCCCCGATTCCATCAACGGAGCCGCACCGGTATCGGCCAGCGACGAGAAATCAGCCGGACGCGTAATCAATTTTGCCAGGCCGAAGTCGAGAACTTTGACGACGCCATCGGCGCGCAACATGACGTTTTCGGGTTTGATGTCGCGGTGGACGATGTGGGCGCGATGAGCGGCGGCGAGCGCGGCGGCGATTTGGCAGGCGATGTCTACGGCGGCGCGCCAGGGCAAGCGTCCTTGGTATTGCAGGTGTTGGCGCAAGGTCACGCCCTCGATGAATTCGGTAGCAATGAAATGAAGCTCGCCCTCTTCCGTCGTGACTTGGCCCGTGTCGTAAATCGTGATGATGTTTTGATGATTGAGCGCCGAGGCGGTCTGGGCTTCGCGCAGAAAGCGTTGCAGGCGATTGGCGTCCTGCGTGTATTCCAACGGCAAGACCTTGAGCGCGACCGGGCGATTCAGTTTGGTATCGTGGGCGCGCCAGACTTCACCCATGCCGCCCGCGCCCAACAGGTCGTAAATTTCGTAGCGTTCAAGCTGCCCGGTCGAAAGCAACGCCCGCCGTTCGCAGAGTTGTGCGTCAGCGTCGAGAGAGAGCGCGTTGCGGTTCATATAACCCCCTGCTTGCGCTTCTTCATCAGCGGCGATCCACGAACGGGCTTGGCGCAGCAGTTCCTCGTCGCCGCCGCATTGGGCGCGCAGAAAGGCTTCGCGCTTAACGGGCGAGAGAGAAAGCGCGTCTTGCAACAACGCTTTGGCTTGTTGATAGCGTTCAGGTGTCATAGGCAGGCGTCATGGGTAATCAAGGGTAAACGTCTCAGGATTAGCGGCGCGGTTTTTTCTTCAGCTTGTGATAAAGCCAGGCACGCGCAGCACTCAAGTCACGCCGGACGGTGCGCTCTGCGATCTTGAGTACGTAGGCGATCTCTTCGTTGGTCATGCCGCCGAAAAAACTGAACACAACGATGCGCGCCTGACGCGAATCGAGTAGCGCCAATTCATTGAGGGCTTCGTGCAAGGCCATCAGTTCGGGGTCGGCAGCGGGCACGCCAGGATGGGGTTCGAAGGCGGCGTGTACCAGCGAGACGTGCGTCACACCGCCGCCGTGTCTTTTCGCTTTGCGGCGGCGCTCGCGATCAATCAGTACATTGCGCATGAGGGTCGCCGCTACGCCGATGAATTGCGCGCGGTTCTGCCAGGTCACCTTCCGCCAATCAATCAACCGCACGTAGGCTTCGTTGACCAGCCCCGTCGTTTGCAACGTACGTTCGGAGGGAAACTTGCGTAAATAGGCGCGCGCCAGACGATTCAATTCCGCTTCGACCAGCGGAATCAGACGCGCTAACGCTTCGGTATCGCCGGCGCTCCACGCCACGAGCAATTCCGTTACGTCCTGGGGAGATGAAGAAGCCATGGGTAGCACCTTACCTTCCGAGAGTGGAATATCAGTTGTTTCGGGAAAAACTACATCGAAGCAGATGACATTGGCACAGCAACGATCAAACAGAATTTTCAGGGGTTTTCAGGATGTATGGGATTGACCGAGAGGCGCGTGCATTTCCGCTTGGCGCTTCCTTGCAGTCCATCCTGACAATCCCGCTCATGGTGCCCGTTTATGCTGTTTGATGCTTTCTTGTTCTGACTTAGACACGCGCAATCTAGCACAGCTTTTTTGCTTGAGCCATTTTTTTGCCCGCCGCTGTCCGCTTTTCTTTTTCAATTTCGCTTTTCATGACAGAGCGCACAAGTAACCGGCGCTTCGGGAAACAGCCAAGTAAAGCCGGTTCGTCAATCGCAGTTAAGAAACGCGCTCCGACACAATTAACAATTTATTCTCGAATAGGAGGGAAACCATGTTAC
>JABFSD010000108.1 GCA_013140935.1 Acidobacteriota bacterium | reverse complement strand
CTCCTACGGAGCTAAAAACTACGCGACGCATTTACCAACACCTTCAGATTCGAGTTGTGAAAATGAACTTGTCACGAATTCATTGGCTGGCCGCGCTGTTCGTCCTGGCGCTTTTTGTGTCGCCCATCGCATCGGCACAGGACAAAGCCAGGCAAGGGGCCGAAGCAGCACAGGCCGAGCTGATTGCTGCTTCCAACGCTTATCGCGCCAGCCTCGCACGCGTGCTGGAACTGCAACAGCAAGCAGAAGTGCGCGCGGCTGAAGCCGTAGAAAAGCGCAAAGCCCTGCTGGCATTGGGCGCGATTGCAAAACGCGAAGTGGAAGAAGCAGAGCAAACACGCGCCGCCGCGGAAGCCAAGATGAATGAGACGCGCAGGCAGATTGAAGAAACAGAGCAGTTGATGGCCGAGATCAACGCCGAAGAGCCGGAGCAACCGATTACGCCAACGTCTGCGCCGCCACGCAGCGTGCGCGCAACGGGTGCGCTGTTCCGCTACGTCGGCGCGAGTCATTGGGCGTTGAGCGATGCGGGCAAGGTGGAAGCTTTTTTCCGGTTGAAATTCGGCAAGCCGCTGCCGGTGAGCGCGCTGGGACAAACCGAAACGCATAACCGGCTGGGCTTCGATCATCGCGCGGCGCTGGACGTAGCCGTTCATCCCGACAGCGCGGAAGGACAAGCCTTGATGAATTACCTGCGCGGCGAAGGCATTTCGTTCATCGCCATTCGCGCGCGCATTCCGGGTTCGGCGACGGGGGCGCACATCCACATCGGATTGCCCTCGAAACGAACCGTATTGCTGTGAACCAATCAGAAGGAGGGAGAAAATTGATGGATACGCAAAACAAACACAAGAAAGCGGCGCGCGCTGTGGTGGCGCTCACTGTGCTGTCACTGACCGGGTTTTCCGTGTGGTGGTTTTTCCTGCGCGCGCCGCAGACGGCGAAAGAGATCATCGCGTTGAGTGGACGCATCGAGAGCGATGACGCCGCCGTCGCGGCGAAAACGTCGGGGCGCATTCGCACGATCACGGTGCGCGAAGGCGACGCGGTCAAAGCCGGTCAGGTCATCGCCGTCATTGACGACGAACAGATCAAAGCGCGCGAAGACGCGGCGCAATCCGCCGTCACGCAAGCCGAGGCGAAAGTGTTGCAAGCGCAACAGCAAATCTCCGTGCTGCAAGCGCAACTCGAACAAAGCCGCCTGACCGTCACGCAATCGCGCGCCGACGCCGAAGGCCGCGTCAGTCAGGCGCAAGCGCACGTCGCCGCCGCTGAAGCTTCGTTGGCGCGGGCGCAGGCCGATTACGATCAGGCGCGTTATGACAAAGAGAAATTCACTACGCTGGCCGAACAGGGTGATGTGTCGGAGCGCGAGGGCCGCCAGGCCGTCACCGCCGCTGAAACCAACAAGGCCGTAGTGCTGGCGGCGCAACGCCAGGTCGAAGCCGCGCGCGGCGCATTGGTCGCGGCCAAAGCGAATCTTGACAACCCCGCGATTCGTTCGGCTGAAGCCGCCGCCATCGAACAACAAATTCGGCAGGCGCAATCCGCCGTCGCTTCGGCGCAAGCGGAAGTCGCACGCGAACGCGCGAAGCTCGAAGAAGCGCGCACCAATCGCCGCGACTTGGAAATCACCGCGCCCATTGATGGCACGGTCGCTACGCGGTCGGCGGAACCGGGCGAAGTCGTCGCGGCGGGCGCGCCCATCGTGACGCTGGTCAATTTCAATCAGGTTTATTTGCGCGGCTTCATTCCCGAAGGCGAGATCGGGCGCGTGCGCACGGGCCAACCGGCGAGGGTTTATCTCGACTCGAATCCGCATCATCCGATGGAAGCCACCGTCGCGCGCATTGATCCGCAGGCTTCGTTCACGCCTGAAAACACGTACTTCCGCGATGATCGCGTGAAGCAGGTCGTTGGCGTGAAGTTGTTGCTGACGAGTCCGCAAGGCTTCGCCAAACCGGGCATGCCTGCCGATGGCGAAGTGTTGGTCGAAGGCCATCAATGGCTTGCATCAACGAGAAGAGAAGACTAGCTGCGTTTTCGCTCCGTAGGAGCGCGATGTTTATAGCTCGCACGATCAAACGACCCGCAAGCTCCGTAGGAGCGAAATGTGCGGCAGATGCCGCTCCTACGGAGCTATGGAGCGGTGGCAAACGTTTTCTATAAACATTGCGCTCCTACGGAGCGGGGCAGGCTGACTTGCACAGCCGGAGCGGGGCGGGCTGACTTGCGCAGCTTTAGGCTAACAGCGAAAGGATGACAATGAGCGCATTGCTCGAAATCACAGAAGCTCGGTTTGATGACAACTTGCTTGTCTCTGACGATGCGCAAGCGCCCCAACACAATGCCGACAGCGCGATTCAGATTCGCGGCTTGCGCAAAAACTACGGCACGCTCGAAGCCGTGCGCGGGATTGATCTCGAAATTCGGCGCGGCGAAATCTTCGGCCTCATCGGGCCGGACGGCGCGGGCAAGACGTCGGTCTTTCAAATTCTCGGCGGCGTGATGGCGGCGACGGCGGGCGAGGCGTTGGTTTTCGGGCAAACGTCGCATGAGGCGCGTGCTTCCATCGGCTACCTGACCCAGGCGTTCAGTCTCTATCAAGACCTGAGCGTCGCCGAAAACCTGCGTTATATGGGCGAATTGCGCGGCTTGCAGGCGGCGGAGATCGAGCGGCGCGGGCTGCATTATCTGAAGCTGTTCGACATGCATCGTTTCACCGACCGGCTGGCGGGGCGCTTGAGCGGCGGGATGAAACAGAAGCTGGCGCTGGCGTGCGCGTTGATTACGGAGCCGCGCGTGTTGCTGCTCGATGAGCCTACGACGGGCGTTGACCCGGTTTCGCGCCGCGAGTTTTGGGACACACTGGCGCAGCTTTCCGCTGACGGCATGACGATTGTCGTGGCGACGCCTTACCTGGATGAGGCCGAACGCTGCCATCGCGTAGCGTTGATGCACGACGGCGCGTTGCAACAAAGCGGCACGCCGGCGGAG
>JABFSD010000109.1 GCA_013140935.1 Acidobacteriota bacterium | reverse complement strand
GATCATGATGTTTCGATCTTATGCACAAAGTTCGGTACGCGCGAATTGGCGAACCGCTCACGGACGCTTTTCCAACGTCGGGTTCAAGTTGTAACTCGCCGACTTGCCCTTGGGAATGCTCAACGATTGCCATTCGCCCTGATGATAAATGCGCGCCAGCACAATGAGTTGGCCGACGTGCATGGCGACGTGGGCCAGCGAACGACACAAGGCTTCGTGAACCGACAACCCGACGCCGCGAATGGTGATTGGCGTTGATTGGTCTTCATCGCGCAATGCTTTGAGTGCTTCGAATAAGGCCTCCCAGCCTTGCGCCCAATGTTCTTTCACCTGTTGCCGCGTATATTTCACGTTGGAAAATTCGCTCTCGCGGTCGCGCCAGGGTTTCTCGCCATCGGTCGTCAAAAAGTCGGTGAAGCGGGAACGAAAGTTTCCGCTCACGTGCCGCACGATCATCGCGGCGGAATTGCCTTCGGTGTAAGGCATTTGGTTTAAGGCTTCATCGGGAATTTGCGCCAGCGCGCGTTCGCCGACGATTTTGTAACGCTCATACTCAGCCGCAAAGTTAGCAATCATTATTTTCTCGTATAGGTATCTGGATTTGCGCGGAGCGTGAGCCATTCGCCTTGTCGTGAGACTTCGCCAGTGATCTCAATTGGTTCGGCGACGAAATCTAAAACCTCTTTGCTTAACGGCTCTCCCTGCGCGTCGGCTAATTGTAGAGCGATTGCCTGGCCCTGTGAATCGTGCGCAAGAAATAAAGGCGGCACGCCGCCGCTGATGCAACGCACAGCGCATTCACGATGCGGCTTGGTGTGGCCGGGATTCATCACGCCGAGATAACATTTGCTGTCTACGATCTCGCCGACGAAGGTGAAACGACCCAACGACTCGGTGGGCAATGCTTCAGCGGAAGCATGGTTGAGGCGTTTGATAGTCGATGAATTGATCTCAAGCATACGCAAGCCGTCGCGCGTAATTAGTGTGCCGCGCAGCTTCACCGATTGCCCCACGAAGGCGTTCACGTCAGCCGCGTGCTTGCCACTGCCGACTAACCAGAATTGTTCGAGCCTGTCATCACGTTTTATCAACAACAACGGATAAGGCTGCGCGCGAATGACGCCGACGTATTCACGCTCCACTCCGAATTCAAAAACGCTCAACGGCAAGCGTCGAAAGGTGAAGGCAAGTAACAAAGCTGTGCTGATTGCCAACGCCAATAACGCGACGATGACAATGCGCAACCAGCGCCGCAACCCGACGGGCGGTTGCGGTTGATAGCCGATATAGAAGGGTTCGTCTTCGGTTGGGTTCATACGCTTGGGGTGTAGGACAAGATGCCATCTTGTCCTACGGGTTCGGGGTTCACATAGACCACGCCGTCAATCAGCTTGACGCGATAAGTTGCCACGCGCTCTTTGAATGGCGGCGGAGACACGCCGGTTTCAGGCAAGTATTGATAACCGTGCCAGGGACAAGTCACACACCCATCCACGATGCGACCTTCGCCGAGCGGGCCGTTTTGGTGTTGGCATACGTTGGAAAGCGCCGACAGCTTGCCGTCGTGTTTGAACACCGCGATGCGTTCGCCGTTAAGCGAAATCACGCGCGCACGCTTTTCGGGAATCTCGCCGAGGGCGCAAACCGCTACGAAGCCCGTTTCGAATGGTTGTTTATCCATTGCGTGTTCGCGTTGCGCTGCGAGCAAATGCACAGTCAAGACAACGATCATTCCTGCGGCCAACACTCCGGCTAGCAATGGATTCGTTTCGGCTTGCAGCACGCCGAGTGCGACGTGCGCGATGAGCAAGGCATAAGCTGCATACACCAGCATGTGCAGCCGCTTCCACATCACTGGTGAGAGTTGCTTCAGCCAAAAGTCATGGCTGGTCGCCGCCATCAAAAACAAAATCACGAGCGCGATGAAGCCCAACGGTTGAAACGGAAAGTTCGCCAAGCTGTCAAAGCGCCGATTGCTGATGAGCAAACTCACCAACGGATTCGTGTCACCCAGTGCGTGAAACTGAAACAGGGCGAATCCGCCGTGCGCCAATCCCATCACAAACGTCGTCACACCCAGATGCCGCCGGTTGTAAAGCAACGGCAAAAAGCGCGGCTGCAAACGACACAACGGCCCGATGAGCAAGATGACGTGCAACAACAGCAACGCCGCCGTACCGAATGCGCGAATCAAGAGCGTCTCAATCGTAGCGTTCGGATTGGTGAATGCGCTTACGCCAACGAACAGCGCCAGATACAACCCTGAGCTTGCCGCCATCACGGCATCGTAGCGGCGCTTTTGCGGATTCCAACTGATGGCGCGGTATCGCAGGCTCATTTCGTTCTCAGCAATTGTGGGGGGAAAGGTTGATTGACCGGCATTGGCTTACGCACGGCGAGCGCCGCGATAAACAGCAACGGCAACAATACGGCGAGCGCAATGAAAATAAGGCGATGCGTTTTCCTCAAGCGTTGAATCATTTCTTAGTTCAGCCATTGCCCATTGAGCATTGCGCCTTGAGCATTGATAAACCGGGGAAGGCATCTCTTTCTGCTTATCAATGCTCAAGGCGCAATGCTCAATGGGCAATTTTCGATAACGCTCTTTGCGCCAACAGCGGCCAGAACGCAGCCGCGCCGGGCAGCAATAACAAACGCAAAGCCCAGCTTGCTTCACGCGCTGATTCGTCAACGCGCGACAAACCCGCTGTGACGAACCAGAGCGCGAAGAGCAGCCCTGCGGCGACATACAAGCCCGCGAGTGCGACGATGCTTTGTGCGAGCCAGAGCGTCATTGTTCTTGCCCTATTGTTCTTGATAGTTCCACGTGAGGCCGCCATCCACATAAAACGTAGAGCCAGTCACGTAATCAGCTTCGTCAGAAGCGAGAAAGACCGCGAGGTTCGCTACGTCATGGGGTTGTCCCAAACGTGCGAGCGGAATTTGTGTGAGCAACGCGCCCAGCTTTTGCGGATCGTTCAACAGCTTCGTATTGATC
>JABFSD010000559.1 GCA_013140935.1 Acidobacteriota bacterium | reverse complement strand
GGATTACGCTACCCTGATCGAACTCATCGTGAAAGGCGAAGGCGGCGAAGCGCGCGTGGCGGGTACGTTATTCGGACGCGATGAACTGCGCATCGTCGAGATTGACTCTTACCGCGTCGAAGCCGTGCCGCAAGGCAACATGCTGCTCATCCGCAACGACGACAAACCCGGCGTGGTCGGGCGCGTAGGCACGTTCTTAGGCGAACAGTTCGTCAACATCGCCCAACTCAACTTGAGCCGCAATCGCGCGGGCGGTACGGCGATGTCGGTCTATCAGATTGACGAAACGCTGCGCGGCTCGACGTTGCAGGAACTGAGTCAAGTTCCGCTCGTGTTATCGGTGAAGCAAATTAATCTGTAGCGAAACGATGTAGCGCGGGTTAGTAACCCGCGCTACATCGTTTGCGTGAAACGGTTTGCCAAGCCGCCGCGACATCGCTTCAAATAACGTTGTGCCCCAATTGCATCTTTCGCACGTTCGAGCCCCATCACACGAAGAAACCTTAAACGCCAGTATTTTTCTGTGAGGAGATGGCTATGAAACGAAATCTGTTCGTATCGTTTTTTTTGCTGAGTTGTTTAGGGATAGCTCATCCGCTCTGCGCACAAGTGGTGAAAGGCCGGGTCATTGATTTGAACGGTCAAGCCGTCAGCGAGGTAGAAGTTGCGATGACGGCTACGTGCGGCAACCGCATGTTGTTTCCGCCGACCCTCCAATTGGCGTCGGCTACGACCAAGTCAGACGGCAGTGGCATGTTTGAGTGGCCTTATCCGGTGATCACTGCCAATTGCGGCGCAAGCGCACAGGCAACTTACACGTTGAAAAAGACGGGTTTTAACTTCACCAATCAGGGAAACTTCAGTCTGGTATTGTTTGGCATGGCTGGGAGCTTTGCCCCCATTATTGATGGACGATATTCGCTGGTTCTTGCTGCCACGACAGCTATACCGTTGTGGGCAGGCGTTTCGGCGGCGGATTATCGCGCGAATCTGGTAACGAACGAGATGATTGTCGCTGGATTCGGTAATGATATTGCTACAACAACGGCGAGCGCTTCATTGCCATTGCCGACTACGCTGGCGAATCGCAGGGTGATTATGCGCGACGCGAACGGCAAGGAACTTCCTGCGCAATTGCTTTTTGTCTCGCCCAATCAAATCAACTTCGTTGCGCCCACGGGGCTGGCGCTTGGCCCTTGTGTTATCAAGTTGCTCGACGGCAATAACAATCTGCTGCGCGTTGCGCTGCCTTATTTAGTCCCAACAAGTCCGGGACTTTTTACTTACAGCGCCGATGGTAACGGCGTACCCGCTGCCATCATCTTGCGCGTCAAACAAGGTAACGTAGCGACGTTTGAGAATTTGGCGCAATACGATCAGACGCAAAAGAAATGGGTTCCGATTGCGATTGATTTGGGGCCGTCAACCGACGCGGTTTTCCTGGTGCTTTACGGCACGGGCTGGCGCGCTTGGAATCTGGGCACGACCGTTGCCGTGAAACTGGCTGATGTAAATTGCGAGGTACTTTACGCCGGCTCGCAACTGGTTTTTGCCGGACTCGATCAAATTAACGCACGCATTCCGCGCTCTCTGATTGGCAGGGGAGATGTGAACCTGTCCATTGAGCCAGGATTAGGCGGCTATGTTTGGCCTCTGAAAATCAAATAACTGCATGCTCGCAAAACGCATCATCCCTTGTCTCGACGTAGATCGTGGTCGTGTGGTCAAAGGCGTAAGTTTCGTCAATTTGATTGACGCGGGCGATCCCGTTGAGCAGGGAAACAAATATGACCGCGAAGGCGCGGATGAGTTGGTCTTTCTCGACATTACGGCTTCGTCAGACCGCCGCGAGATCGTCGCCGAGATGGTGCGCCACGTAGCCGATACGGTTTTCATACCGTTCACCGTCGGCGGCGGCATTCGCACGGCGGAAGACGTGCGCAACATTCTCAAAGCCGGAGCCGATAAGGTTTCGGTGAATACGGCGGCGGTGCAGCATCCGCAATTGATTCGTGAAGGCGCGGAACGTTTCGGCGCGCAATGCATGGTCGTAGCGATTGACGCCAAGCGACGAAAAGATATTGATGGCAAGTGGGAAGTTTATTTGCACGGCGGACGCACGCCGACCGGGATGGATGTGGTTGAATGGTCGCAACAAGCGGCGGAACTCGGCGCGGGCGAAATTTTGCTGACCAGCATGGATTGCGACGGACAAAAGGATGGCTACGATTTGCCGCTGACGCGCGCCGTGGCCGAAGCGGTGAACATTCCCGTGATCGCTTCGGGCGGCGCGGGTAAGCTAGAACATCTTTACGAAGCATTGACGACAGGCAAGGCGAGCGCGGTGTTGGCGGCTTCGATTTTTCATTTCGGCGAATTCACGATTGGCGCGGCGAAGCGGTACTTACGCGAACGTGGCGTGCTGATGCGCTAGCGTAGCGCAGACTGAAGTCCGCGCTACGTGCGCTACGTGACACGAGGGAGAGAAGTAAATGCAAAAGTATTTTTGTTGGTGTTTGCTGACGATGTTGGTGTTAAGCGTTCCATCGCAGGCGCAAAAAATAGACGGGGCCCCCGCCAAGCCGGTGCCGGTGGCGATAGCCGCTAACAATGGCTTGCGCAACGAAGACGCGAAATTCAAGGGTGCCGGCATCACTTTAGCGGGAACCTTCACGCTGCCGTCAACCACGACACTTGGGGCCGCGCCGAAAAAGCTGCCCGCCGTGTTGTTGCTGGGCGCGCAAGGCGCTACGCCACGCGACGGCATGGTGGTCGCGCCGGAAGTCGTGCAGCCGATTTATAAATTGCTCGCCGAACATCTGGCGGCGCAAGGTTTTGTCACGTTCCGCTTTGACAAGCGTTGCGCGGGCGCGAGTGGATGTTCGCCGTCGCTGGCGTTGGATGATTACGTTGAAGACGCGCGCGCGGCGTTCGAATTGTTGCGCGCGCGGCCTGAAGTGAATCCGGCTAAAGTTTTTGTGTTCGGCCACGACGAAGGC
>JABFSD010000399.1 GCA_013140935.1 Acidobacteriota bacterium | reverse complement strand
GTTGAAATGCGCCTCGTGCCCCAGCCGATAACCGTCGCGCGCGCTGCGCAAGATGGCTTCGGCATTGCCGCCGAAAATCATCCGCCCTTTGGCTTGCGAATAAGCCAGATCGAAACGTGGCGACCAGCCGCCATTGATGGGCGTGAGTTGCTGGCGCACGAACGCACTGGCGTTGAGTTGTTGCTGGCTGGGCGCGCCTTTGCTGCCGATGGGAACTTCCAGCCCGAAACGCGCGGCGGCTTGCCGGTCGCCCCATTCGCCTACGACGCGATAAAAACGGTACTTGCCCCACAGCGTCAGATTGCCTACGCCTGCGCCCGTGTTCTTTTGACGGCTGTCACTGAATGCAGTCCGCGAAATCGGCAACTCTGCCGCAAGTTGCAACTGCGAAGTCGGCGTATAGCTGACCGCCAGATTGACGATCTGCCGCGTCACACGCAGTCCGCCGAGGCTTTGGCGCACGAGGCTATAGCGCGTCGAAACCGCTCCGCCCCGATAAACCGTCAAGCCCGGACTCGTCGTGCGAATCGGCATCAACGCCGCCGCCAGCGCGCCACCGCTCACGGTTTCTGCGCTGATGAGGTCAATCAATTCAGGCGGTTTGGCAGGCGCGGGCTTGGCAGCTTCGCCGCCGGAACTCGACGCGGGCAACACGATCACTTCCTGATTGCCGACGGTCTTCCACGCACCGATGATTTCGCTGTGTGCGGAGGCTTCGACCAGCGACGCCCCGCCGGGTGGGAGTTCGAGCAGAAAGCGTTGTTTGGATTGTTCGGCAAGCAACATCCACTGCGCACCTGTGCGCGTGAGTTCACCTGCGACGGTGATCTCGGCGCTCGCCAACGTATAACCGGCTTTCTTGAGACCGATCTTGAGCGCCGCGAACGAAACGGGTACGGCAGGTTTGGGAGTGAAATCACCGCGTCCTATTTTTACGTCGGTGACGGCAATCTCTTTGAGAGGCGGTGCAAAGGGCAGACGGCTCACGGCCTTCTGAATGTTGAACACTCAGTTGCCGCAAAGATAACCGTCAATTTTCATTTGCACATGTTTGACTTGCGCCAACGCAGGCAAGGCCGTGAGCCAGCCGATTGACAACACGAATAACCATTGAGCGAAAATTTTTTGACTTATTTTTTGCATGATCTTCTCCAGGTGAAAACGCTCCGTCAGGCAACACGACACAAGGCCGCCTTGCCTGACGGAACTGAGCCTCAAGCGCGCGCGTCAGCACCATCGCACTGACGAGCAAGACAACGGGCTAATAGTTAGCAGCAGACGTGACTGGCTTTATGGTCGCGCGGCTCACTCGCGCCGCACGACTTTTCGCACATGGACGATCGAGAGAGCAGAACCTTCCATACGCCGAATTGCCGCCTGGCCGTCGAACAAGACTTGTCGTGACAAGCTTGATCTGCCGCGCAGCATTGCTGCTTTTCACCTGTAGCGGCTGGCTGAGTATTGCACTGTGATTGGTCGGGCGATTGATCGGATGGTGAGCTTGAACCGATGGAACAAGCCTTATCGCAATCATTGTCGCAGGCCTTTGTGCAACAAGAATGAGCCGCCCGCACGGGCAATGGTTTGGTTGGATTGGGATGATGCTGGCCGAAGGCGGGAAACGCCGCGACCGCACCCAGAGCGAGGCTCATGAGCAGAACTTGAAAATTACGCATTTTATGGTCTCCAAATTTAGACGAAGTAATCCTTAGGCTGGCGCGCAATACGCCAACGCGGTGAAGGTGCAAAAAACTTCGGCTTAAATCAGGAAGACACAACAGCGCAATCGCGTGTCGCTGCGATCAGGCAAATAGGAACGGGGATGAAATGAATGGATTGGTTGAGCAACAACCACCGCGCTGAATTGCGGGACAGCAGCTTTGGCACAGATGTGCATAAGACTGTTTTTGGCTGACGCGGGCGTCGGTTCAGCGGCTTGTTCCTGCAAGGCGCAACAATCAAGTAAATCAACCGGTGCCGCTAGCATCGGAGCCGACGGTTCAGAGTTCGTCTCGCCTTGCGCAACGGGCGTTTTGCAGCAGGAATGGCCCGCCATCGGACAGGTCTCTGGCTCTGCCGCTTGCGCTCTGTCTGACATGGCGAGACAACCCACCAGACAATTCAAGCCGCCCCACCACATAACCAGCCCTAATGCGAGCAGGCTCTGGATGGTTCGGCGATTTGGGAGCGCGAGCGATTTCATGGCGCGCACCATAGACCCCGCGCCGTTAGGCGTCAAGCTCAAAGTCAGGCTGCTGATACTCTTGTAAATGACGATGCCGTGCGCTACATAACCAATGAGCTATCGTTCGGCAAAGTCGAATTAACGATCACAAAACATAAGCACAAGGAGCATACCCAAATGATTATCGGCTTACCCAAAGAGATTAAAGACAACGAATCGCGCGTCGGCCTTACGCCTTCGGGCGTCAAGACGCTGACCGATTTCGGCCATACCGTACTGGTCGAAAACACGGCGGGCATAGGTTCAGGCATCACGAACGATGAGTTCGTCACAGCGGGCGCGAAGATCATCAGCACCGCCGATGAAGTCTGGGAACGCGGCGAGATGATCGTCAAAGTCAAAGAACCGGTCGGGCCGGAATACACGCGGATGCGCGCGGGGCAGTTGCTTTTCACTTATCTGCACCTCGCGCCCGACCAGCACCTCACGCAAGTCATGCTCGAACGCAAAATCACCGGCATCGCTTATGAAACAATCACCAATAACGAAGGCCACTTGCCGCTGCTCACGCCGATGTCAGAAGTCGCCGGACGCATGGCCGTACAAGTCGGCGCACATTATTTGCAAAAGCCCGAAGGCGGACGCGGCGTGCTGATGGGCGGCGTACCCGGCGTGTTACCCGCCAAAGTCGTCATCATCGGCGGCGGTGTCGTAGGCGTGAATTCGATCAAGATGGCTGTGGGCTTAGGTTCAAACGTTACCGTACTCGACCGCAACCTCGAACGGCTGCGTTATCTCGATGACATCTTCGGAGCCAAAATCAAAACGTTAATGTCGAACGATTACAACGTGCAGGAAGCCTGTGCGCACGCCGACTTGGTGATTGGCGCGGTGCTGATTCCCGGCGCGTCGGCTCCGCATCTGGTCAAACGTTTCATGCTCGCCACCATGCACAAAGGCTCAGTCATCGTTGACGTAGCCGTAGATCAAGGCGGTTGCATCGAGACGACCAAACCGACTACGCACAGCAACCCAACTTACTATGTGGACGACGTGCTGCATTATTGCGTCGCCAACATGCCCGGCGCAGTGCCGCGCACTTCTACGTTTGCACTGACCAATGCAACGCTGCCCTTCGCGGTGCGGCTGGCGAACAAAGGATTCAAAGACGCCATCGCCAAAGACGCACACCTGAAAGCGGGGGTGAACACTTACGCCGGACACATCACTTATGAAGCGGTCGCCGAGTCGCAGGGCTTGGCGTATAAAGCGATTGATGAGTTGCTCTAACCCAAAAGGAGAAAAGCATTGAGCAATGTTTTCACTGGAACAGAGTTAGTGCGACCGTTTATTCCCGCGAAGGAATTCGAGTTGTCCAAACGATTCTATGAAACGCTGGGCTTTGAAAAAGTACTGGATAGCGAAGTCGCCATCTTCAACGCCGGTTCAGGTGGCTTCATTCTGCAAAACTATTATCAGAAAGAATGGGCAGAAAACTCTATGATGCAGTTGATGGTTGATGATCTTGATGCTTGGTGGAGCCACATCACCGCATTAGATTTGCCCGGTCAATTCGGAGTGCCGCCACCCAAAGCCCCCGCGTTGCAACCGTGGGGGCTGCGCATTGCTTACCTCGTAGACCCCAGCGGCGTACTCTGGCACGTAGCGCAACGTCGTAAAGGGTTAGTGCAAGATTAACAAACGAGCTTAGCAGGACAAGAGCAGACCATTCCGGCGGAAACGGTTTTTCATGAGCTGCGTGCGCGGCTCAATTAAGGAGGACGAAATGCAAACAGTCACAGTGATTGAGGCTTTACAACAATTACCGGCTTTAGTGAGTGCTGCCGCACGCGGCGAAGAAGTAGTTATTACGAGCGAGCAGCACGAAAGCGTTAAGCTCGTTCCTCTTGCATCTTCTCCGTTACCAGTCCGCAAAGCTGGTAGTGGGAAAGGAACGTTTTTCATGGCCGACGACTTTGACGCTCCGTTAGAAGATTTCAAAGAGTACATGGAATGAAATACCTGCTCGACACGCACGCTTTCATCTGGTTCGTGGAAAACGATCCGCGACTCAGCCCAACCGCCCGCTTGTTAATCGAAGACTCAACGAACGAGCTTTGGTTGAGCATTGCCAGCGTTTGGGAAATGGCGATCAAAGTGAACTTGAACAAGCTCAGTCTGGGCATGCCTTTTCGACAAGCCATCACTTTGCGCACGAGTCAAAACAACATTCTTATTCTTGGCATTGAGGTGAAGCATACCTTTCAAGTCGCTGACTTCCCCCTTCATCACCGCGACCCGTTTGATCGCATCATCGCGGCACAAAGCCTGACAGAAAATCTTCCGCTCATCAGCATAGACGCCGCCTTTGATCCTTACGGCGTTCAGCGCGTCTGGTAAACTGACCCCTATGGCAAAAGGCATAAAAATCATCGGCGTCGAATCTGACTCGCTTGCGGCGGAGCTTGAGTTACAGCCCAATGACCGAGTGTGGACGATCAACGGCAAGCGCGTACGCGATGCGCTGGATTTCAAGTTCCTCACGGCGGGCGAAGAAGACCTTTCCGTCGTCGTCGTCAAACCCGATGGCGAAGAGGTTGAGTACGACATCGAAAAGGAAGAACACGAAGCCTGGGGCATTGATTTCGAGCCGATGGCTCCGCGTCAGTGTGGCAACGATTGCGTGTTCTGCTTCATTCAGCAAAACCCCGAAGGCTCGCGCGCGAGC
The DNA here is from genome assembly GCA_013140935.1 of Acidobacteriota bacterium. Classification (GTDB taxonomy): domain Bacteria; phylum Acidobacteriota; class Blastocatellia; order RBC074; family RBC074; genus JACPYM01. The sequence goes on along the minus strand of JABFSD010000399.1, from coordinate 4,597 downwards.
TTGTGGGTGCGCGACGAAGACATTCGCTTTTCGTTTATGTACGGCAACTATTCGACGCTTTCGACGCTGACCAAAAACGAATTTCAGCGCGTCGTCGAACAGCGTCTGTCGCCGCAATACGTCTCGGTGCATGCGACTGATCCTGAGTTGCGCGCTTACCTGCTCGGCAATCCCAAGCGCGTAGACATCATCGCGCAACTCAAAGAGTTCACCGATCACGGCATCGAAGTCCACGCGCAAGTCGTACTCTGCCCCGGCCTCAACGACGGCGACCATCTCATCAAAACCATTCGTGACTTATCGGTCTTGCATCCCGGCGTAGTCTCGACCGCCGTCGTGCCGCTGGGCATCACCGACAAGCACAAATACCGCGACCGGCTGACCGCTGTGACGGATGAGTTTTGCGCAGAGATCATTGATCTCGTCGCGCCGCTGCAAGCTGAACTGAAGAAAAAACTCGGCACGGTCTTCGCGTTTTTGGGCGATGAGTTTTATATCCGCGCCGGAGGCAAGATTCCACCGAAAGCCCATTACCGCATCATTCGCGGGATGGCGGGCGACGACGATGAATACCCGCAAATCGAAGACGGCGTAGGCATGGTGCGACAGTTTTTTGACTCGCACGCCAAACGAATGAAACAACTCGACAAGATGCGCGAGCGCGGCGAGTTTTCAGAAAAGCAGGCAAAGAAAATTTACGGCACGCTGGCGACCGGATTGATTTTTTATCCGATGTTGAAAGAGGCGATTGACGAAATGAATCAACGCTTCGGCACGCGCTTGCACGTAGCGCCCGTGACCAGCACCTTCTTTGGCGAAGGCGTCACCGTCGCGGGCTTATTGGCTGGACAGGATTTTGTCGCAGCGCGCGCTGAGTTCAAAGGCGATTTTCTGATGATTCCGCCGCACTGTTACCGCGAACACGATCAGGTCTTTCTCGACGGCATGAACGTCAGCGAACTCGCGGCGGAACTCGTGCTGCCGATTCGCAAAAGCTGGAACGACGTGTTGAATCTGCACGAACAACAACAGACGCATCGCACCAGCCTCTCGCACGATTATGGCGCGGTGACTTCGATCAGCGTTTGAGCTAGGTCAAACGGCTACAAACGCAAGACAGCGATAGCTGGCCTTCAATCCTTCGATCTGTAACTTGTATTGCTCCGCCGTTTGCGACCAGCCCGGAAGCATGACCAATGGCGCGCCGGAACCGGCTTCGAGATAGTTGAGGTTGACCTGATCACTGGTCAGAAAAGATTCGGTATTCATGCGGATGCTTTTGGTAAAGGCGAGTGGCGACGGCGGAAAGCCGCCGCCACGAAAACGGCGACTGAGCGCCGCCGCTCATTGTTTGAAATGCGCGGTGATGACTTCGGCGAACTCGGCGTCTTCCAGCACGGGATAGACTTCAAACGAAATCAAATCTGCCCAATCCACCACCCAGGCATAGAGCGCCTTGGCGTCCGTGGTCTCGGCCAGGGTGAATCCTTTATGTCCAACCGCCGAATGCCAGCGCCCCAGCATGGTGATTCCGGCAGGGGGCGGGCCTTGCGTTTCGGCGAAGCGTTTCAAGCCAGCCATGTAAGCCGCAGGTTCAAAGTGATATTCAATTACAAATTTCATTTGTTTCTCCTTGATTGATGAGTGGGACTGCTTGGTTTGTTGCATTGTTGAGCTGAAATCAGTTTCAAGCTGGCATCGGAAAGCGTGTGCCGAATTCTGCGAAATACTCTTCACTGGTTTGGTGGCGTCCCATCGCAATCCATTCTTCGTCGCTCATTGCGGCGCGGCCTGCGAGAAACACCGGGGCGCTGTCGCCGACGGCATAACGCAACTTGGGTTTGTCGGTATGGATGGCTTCGGCGATGGCCTCGGCGACGAGTTCTGGTGCGCCGCCAATCTCTTTGGCCTGATTGAACAGGATGCGCGTGCGTTCGACGATGTGGGGATAAGGCGAAGCGCTGAATTGATCCACGCTGGCGAGCGCCTTGTCCAGAATCGGCGTGACGATGAAGCCCGGTTCGATGATGGCGACGCGGATGCCGTAAGTCACCACTTCTTGCGCGAGAGCTTCGCTGGCGGCTTCGAGCGCGAATTTGCTGGCCGCATAAATTCCTAAACAGGGTATAGCCACGCGCCCCGCCACGGAACTTATGTTGAGAATCACGCCGCTGCGTTGCCGTCGCATCGTCGGCAAGACGGCGCGGATGAGTCGCAACGCGCCGAAGTAGTTTGTCTCAAACACGCTGTGCGCCGTCGCGTCATCGGCTTCTTCAATCGTGCCAAACGGTGCAATGCCCGCGTTGTTGACCAACACGTCAAGGCGGTTTTCGCGCGCCAGCACTTCCGCCACGGCGCGTTGCGCAGACTCGGCGTCGGTGACATCAAGTTGCAGATATTCAAGTGTTACGTTACGGGCTTTGGCCGCCGCGCGTAATTCATTGCTGCGGCTCAAGTCGCGCATCGTGGCGTAAACGCGATGGCCTTTTTCCGCCAGATGAATGGCGGTCGCAAGGCCGATGCCGGTGTTTGAACCGGTGATTAAAGTGACAGGCATTTGGTTAAATCTCCTTTTTGGGTTTAGCACTCGATGTCATTATGCAAACGAAACAGATGAGAAGCGTCTCAGTAATTGTTAGACGTTGCCTGCGCTACGGGCGCTGAAAGTCGAGCGGGACCTCAGGACTCATCAACGATGCCCCGCCGTCTGCGACAATTGTTTGCCCCGTGATCCATCCGGCATCTTCGGCACACAAAGTCGCCACTGCTCCTCCGATGTCAGTCGGAGTTCCCGGTCGTCCCATTGGTGTCCAACCGCTGCGCAGCCATGACAGCATGGCCTCCTGCGCCTCTTGAGGAAGTCGGTTTACAATGCTGTCGTCAGTGATCCCTGCACAGATGGCGTTGACGGTGATGCCTCGCGGTGCCAATGCTACGGCGTAGTAGCGACACATCGCCTCAAGCGCCGCTTTATTGCTACCCATGGCGAAATAGGGCAGGAAGCCGCCTAAATGGCTGCCGGGCCAATAGCTGATGGTCACGATGCGACCATCGTCCCGCATAAGGTCGGCCACCTCACGAACGCCGACAAAGAAGGCGCGCGCCTGAGAGTGGAACGCTTCGTCCCATTGCTCTAGCGTGACCTGCATTGGTGGACTCATAAACCCCAATAAATTGCCCAGCGCGTTGTTCACAAAAATGTCCAGCGCCCCGAACTTCTCGCGCACTTGACTGACCATGCTTGCTATCTCGTCAGGCTGAGACACATCAGCACGAACAATAAATCCCTCTGCACCTCGTTCCTGCACTTTGGCTAACGTATCGAGAGCAGCAGCCTCATCCTGAATATAGTTAATGGCTACAGCAGCGCCTTTCTCTGCCAGCTTTAGCGCAATCCCGCGGCCAATACCGCGCGAACCTCCGGTTACAAGGGCGAACTTCCCCTGTAGATGCCTATGCTCATTTGTCGATGACTCTTTCATACGGTTCTCCTATTTCCTCGTTTTACGGTTGTTTGATGGTCGAGTTGTGAAAGGCCACGACTTGCCATTGGCCTTTTTGTTTGACGACCATCGCGGTCGTGCGCGCTCGTCCGCTGAACTCGCCATTCTTGTGGCGGCCTTTCGACACGGTGATTAGATTCAACACCGCCGTATTGCCATACACGTTTATCACCATCTCCTCAAAGTGATAATCGTCGTACTTAACTTGATTGGTATTGGCTTTGGTCCCCTCAAGAAAACGCGCCTTGCCAAAAACCGCGCCGTTGCCGTCGCTGATGAGCAACTCTTCGGCGAGCATGCGAGACAGCGCGTCGGCATCGCGGTTGAGCATCGCCTTTTCGTACTCCATCGCGCGCTGTTTGATCTCTTGTTCGGCTTTGGCGTCAGCGCCGGATTTCACCTTGGCTGGCAGGATGGGGGTTTGAGCGGTGGCCACGAGCGTGGCCGTCATCAGAACTGCGATCAGCAGGATTGGTTTCATGGTTTTTTCCTTTTGGTTGGTGATTGGTTTGGTGACTGGTTCATTTACTTCGTTTGCGGATCGGCGTGAAAGAGCTTGCTCACGATGCGCCACTGGTCTTCGATTTTTAGCAACTGAAAGCAATCGTAAAAATCGTGTGCGTGATAAGCGTCCATCGCCAGTTCGACGGTCGCGGAGTTGCCCGCTACGTGAATGGACGTGATGCTGAATTGGGTCGGCTCGCCGCTGGTGGCCGGAGCCGGATTGGAAGCCACGTAATCGTACAGCCCTTGAATGGGGGTCACGAATAAATTGCTCCCCATCCAACCGAACATCGAGGCTTGTGGGTGGAAGGCCTGTTGCAACGACGCGACCTTGCCGTGGCGTACGCCATCAATGTAAAGATCAATGATTTGGCGAATGCTTTCGAGTTCTGAACAACGTGTACTCATGAGTTTCTCCTCGGAAAATGTGGGACAAGATGTCATCTTGTCTCACGAATTTTTCAGTTCTAGCGGGAATACTGTAGCTACATCTCGCCACGCGCCTTGCATAGATGGCGACGGTTGATAACTGGCTCTACTGGTAAATACGGATTTCTGCGGTGAGAAGCGACACGGGCAGAAAATATATC
>JABFSD010000129.1 GCA_013140935.1 Acidobacteriota bacterium | reverse complement strand
GATAATACAAATCGCTGCGAAAACGATTCTCGGTGGACATCGCCGCCAAATCGCGGTTGGTCGCGGCGATCAGGCGCACGTCAACGCGCTGGGTGCGCGCGTTGCCCAGCCGTTCAAATTCCTGCTCCTGCAAGACGCGCAGCAGCTTCGGCTGCAACTCCAACGGAATTTCGCCGACTTCATCAAGAAACATCGAACCTTTGTGCGCGAGTTCAAAGCGGCCTACGCGCTGGGCAATCGCGCCGGTGAACGCGCCTCGTTCGTGACCGAACAATTCGCTTTCCAACAAGCCGGTCGGAATCGCCGCGCAATTCAATTTGACCAGCGTGCGTTCATGCCGCGCGCTCAGGTTATGAATGGCGCGCGCGATCAACTCTTTGCCGGTGCCGGTTTCGCCGACGATCAACACGGTCGAGTCGGTCGGCGCAACGGTTTCAACTTGTTTCAGGATACGGCGTAACGCGGGGCTTGAGCCGATGATTTCCTCGAAGTTGTATGCCGTATTGATCTCTTCTTCGAGGTAGAGTTTTTCTTCAGTCAGTTTGTTTTTGAGCGATTCGATCTCGCGGTAATCCAGCGCGTTTTTCACGGCCAGCGCGATTTGATTGGCGATCAAGCCGAGCAATTCCTGATCGGCGGGCGGGAAAGCGTCTTCGCGAAAACTCGCCACGCCGAGTACGCCGAGCTTGCGGCCATAGGCAATCAGCGGGACGCAGCCGCCCGATTTCACGCCGATGTCCACGAAACGCTGATTGAAGGTCGAGACGATACGGGTTGGGTCAGGGCGGTTGTAAAAGAGCGAGCGACCCGCCGTGAATGCGCGTCCGCCCATACTTTCGTCGAGCGGAATCGGCGTGCCTTCGGGGACGGCAAATTGTTTGCCCGGGAAATCATAAGCATAAGCACGCAACTGATTGGTTTCGGCGTGAAAGAGCGAGAGGCCGACGATGTCGTAATGCAAGGTCTCACGCAAACATGAAGAAACCACACGCACGAGTTCGCGCAAGTCGAGTTGCGTGACCAGTGCGTTGTTGATTTGCAGCATCAACTGTTCGCGTTCGAGTTTGCGTTGCACTTGCTGTTCGGCTTTTACCGCGCGGTCGAAATTGAGCGCGTTATCCACCGCGATGGCGACTTGATTGGCGACTTGGCAGATCAACTCTTTGTCTTCGTCAGAGAAAGCGTTTTCGCGCTTGCTGGAAATGCCCAGCACACCCAGCCGTCGCCCCTGCGCGATGAGCGGAATGCTGACGCCTGAGCGGTAACCCATTTCATAGACCTGTCTGACCAACGCGGCGGGAAACCGGTCAAAATCGGGCTGATCTAAAAAGACTGGTTGGCCGGAAGTGAAAGCCAGGCCGCTGGGAGTGCCTTCGAGCGGGAGCGGTATCCCCTGCTCGCTGAGCGGATGCCCCGGCGGATAATCGGACGCAAACACGCGCAATTGGCCGCTGGCCTGATCAAACAGCCCCACGCCCACGCTGTCGTTGTCCATCGTTTCGCAAATGCTTGATGAGACGACGCGCAACAGTTCCTGCAAATCGAGATGCGCTACCACGGCATTGGTGATTTTTAGCATCAACTGTTCGCGTTCGAGTTTGCGTTGCACTTCCTGTTCGGCTTTGCGCGCGCGCTCGTAATTGAGCGCGTTGTCAACGGCCAGCGCGAGTTGGTCGGCGATTTGACAGAGCAACTGCTGGCGCTCTGGCGGGAAAGCGTCTGGCTCATAACTGTCCACGCCCAGCACGCCGAGTTTGCGCCCTTGCACGATGAGCGGCACGCAACCGCCCGATTTGATGCCGGTTTGAAGAAACAGCTTTTTAGAAACGGGGAAGGCGTCCCACTGCTCGTCACGAGTGAGCAGCACGGGTTGGCCGGTCGTGAACGAATGCCCGGCGATGCTGCCTTCGAGCGGCAACATCGTGCCCGCTGGAATCGGCTCCATCGTCTCAGGCAAATCGTAAAAATACGCGCGCAAACAATCGGCCTCGGCGTCGTAAAGCGAGACGCCAGCAATGGCGAGTTGCAAAGCTTCGCGCAAGCAATCTGAAATCACGCGCACGAGTTCGCGCAATTCGAGTTGTGTGACGGTGGCGTTGTTGACATCCAGCATCAGGCGCAACCGCTCGAATTGGCGTTGCACGTCTTGCTCGGCTTTCACCGCGCGTTCGAAATTCAGCGCGTTCTCGACAGCGATGGCGATTTGTTGGCCGACCTGTGTGAGCAATGCGGCGTCGGCCTCGGTGAAAGCGTTCGGGTGCGCGCTCATCACATCCAGCGTGCCTAACGCGCGATCTTGCACGATGAGGGGCACGTGGCAACTCGATTTGAAACCCGCCGTGATGACCTGCTGCACAACGGTGATAGGGGATTCCGCCGGTAGCTGCTCGCTCCACAAGAACGTCTGGCGCGAACGGAACGCTTTGCCCGACCCCGTGCCTTGCAAGGGAACCAAATCGTTCGTGCCGAAGATTTCCTGATTGCGTTGGTAATCGAGCGCCTGCACACGCAACTGACCGACGGTTTCATCGTAAAGCGCCAGCCCCGCGAAATCGTGCGGCACGACGCGGCGCAAACAGCCTGAGATGGCCGCGAGCAAAGCGGGCAAGGCGAGATTGGCGACGACGGCGTTGTTGATTTCGAGCATCAGGCGTTCGCGCTCGAAGCGGCGGCGGCTCTCTTGTTCGGCTTGTTGGGCGCGTTCGAAATTCAACGAGTTCTCGACGGCAATCGCAATCTGGTTGGCGATGTGACAGAGCAATTCCTGATCGGCGGGCGGGAACGCATCTTCACGAAAACTGCCGATGCCCAGGAAGCCCAGCTTCTTGTCGTGCGCAATCAGCGGCACGACGCCGCCTGATTTGATGCCCGCTTCCAGCATGCGCCGGTCGAATTCAGCGAATGGCACCGCCGGATCGGGGCGATTCATGAAAATCGGCTGGCCGGATTCCAACGCCATGCCGCCGACTGTGCCTTCGAGCGGCATCGGCGTGCCGCCGAT
>JABFSD010000658.1 GCA_013140935.1 Acidobacteriota bacterium | reverse complement strand
ATTGACGAGCATTACTTCCTCGCTTTTTCGCCGGAGCGCGTAGACCCCGGCAACGAAAAGTTCAACACCAAGAACATCACCAAAGTCGTAGGCGGCGTCACCGCCGACAGCGCCGACGTAGCCGCCGCCGCTTATGGCGCGATTGTGAATTCGGTGCATCGCGTCACATCGGCGCGCGTGGCCGAAGCCTGCAAGCTGCTCGAAAACACTTTTCGCGCGGTGAACATCGGCATGGCGAATGAGTTGGCGTTGTTGTGCGATACGCTGGGGATTGATACGTGGGAAGTGATTGCGGCGGCAGCGACGAAGCCCTTCGGCTTCATGCCGTTCTATCCCGGCCCCGGCATCGGTGGACATTGCATTCCGCTCGACCCGCATTACTTGTCGTGGAAAGCGCGTATGCACGGTTTTGAAGCGCGCTTCATTTCGCTGGCCGAAGAGGTCAACTCGAAGATGCCTGATCACGTCATTGACCTGGTGACACGCGGCTTGAACCAACAGCGCAAAGCCGTCAACGGATCGAAGGTCGTCATTCTCGGTGTGGCGTATAAAAAAGACATTGACGACATGCGCGAAAGCCCGGCGCTGGGCATTATCGAAAAGCTCGAAGACCTCGGCGCGGAAGTCAGCTTCTGTGACCCGCACGTCAACGAAGTCCACTTTGAAGACAGCGGCAAACGCATGCACGGCGTACCGCTGACCGAAGAACTCATCAAACAATCTGATTGCGCCGTCATCGTCACCGACCATCGCGCGGTAGATTATCAATGGGTCGTCGAACGCGCACGGCTCGTCGTGGATACGCGCAATGCGACGCGTCCGTTGGGCGCGTTGCCCAATGTCATCAGGCTCTAATCAAATGATTCAAACCGTTAAGGGAACTCGTGATTTATTGCCCGACGTAATGCCGCTGTGGCTGCGCGTCGAAACCGTCGCGCGCGAAGCCTTTCGCCGTTACGGCTTCAAAGAGATTCGCACACCCATTCTCGAACAGACCGAACTTTTCGCGCGTGGCGTAGGCGAGGCCACCGACATCGTTCACAAAGAGATGTATGCCTTCACCGACCGCAACGGCGACCAGCTTTGTTTGCGGCCTGAGAATACGGCGTCGGTCGTAAGGGCTTATAACCAACATAAGCTTTACAACGACAAGACGGCGGGCGAAAACACGAAGCTCTATTACATCGGCCCGATGTTTCGCCGCGAACGCCAGCAAGCCGGACGCTATCGCCAGTTCTATCAAATCGGCGCTGAAGTCATGGGCGCGAGTGACGACCCCGCCATCGAAGCCGAAGTCATCGAGATGCTCGACTGGATGTTGAAAGAATTGGGCATCAACGATACGACGCTGTTGATTAACTCGGTGGGCGACGCAGCGCTGCGCGGCGCTTATCTCGAAACGCTGCGCGCGTTGTTGGCTCCGCAACTCGATAAGATGTGCAGCGATTGTCATCACCGTTACGAGACGAATGCGCTGCGCGTGTTCGATTGCAAGATCGAATCGTGCCAGACGGTGATCGCTACGTTGCCGACGATTACCGATAGTTTGGATGAAGCCTCGCGCACGCACTTCGAGCAATTCAAGGCGCATCTAGACGCGCGCGGCATTGCTTACAGGGTGAATCCGCGTATGGTGCGCGGGCTGGACTATTACACGCGCACGGCGTTTGAGATCGTCGGCGCTTCGGGGTTGGGCGCGCAAAACACGGTTGTCGGCGGAGGCCGTTACGACGGCTTGTCTGAGTTGATTGGCGGCGTACCGACCAAAGGTTTCGGCTTCGCTTTCGGACTGGATCGCATGGTGATGGCGCTGCCCGATGCCGAAGCCGAACGATTGCGGGCGAGTGATGCGCCGGATGTATTCATCGTGTTCTTAGGCGACGCCGCGCGCCAACATTCGTTTAGGCTGGCGCAGCAACTGCGTCGCGCGGGCTTGTCAGTCGTGCTTGATTTCGACGAACGCAAGATGAAAAAGGCAATGGCGCAAGCCAATAAAGTTCAAGCGCGTTATGCCCTAATCGTAGGCGACAATGAAATCGCGCAAGGCACGTATGGCTTAAAGAATCTGGCGACGAGCGAACAGGAAATGCTTGGCGTCGAAGCGATTACTCAACGAATCAGTGAATCCGCAAAGCCATAGAGGAATTAGACAGGATTGACAGGATTGACAGGATTTACAGGATTGGTTTTCAGGGATGGAATGACAACTATTGAACTATCCCGTAAATCCTGAAAATCCTGTCAATCCTGTCTAATTTCTTCTTTGCCTTGCGAGTTGGAATTTGGCAGGACTATGACCAATTTTGCAGAGCGCACCAAACGTTACGAGTTCCCGAACGGCATCACGTTGCTGGTGCTGGAAAATCACGCGACGCCGCAAGTCTCGCTGGCCGGATATTTCCGCGCGAGTGAGCTTTATAACCCCGTAGGCAAAGACTTGTTGGGCGACATCACTTCTTCGATGTTGAACAAAGGCACGCAGCGGCATACGAAATTTGAACTCGCCGAGCGCATCGAGAACGCTGCGATGCGCGTGGGATTCGATACGTCAACCTTCGCTTCTTCGTTGGGCGGACGTTCGCTAACCAAAGACTTGCCGTTGCTGGTCACGACCATGTCTGAGTTGTTGCGCGAGCCCGCGTTTCCCGCTGACGAACTCGACAAGCTGAAAAAACAATATCTGGCGAGTTTGAAAGAAGGCATGGACGACACCGGTTCGCGCGCTTATGAACGGCTGACGCAGTTGGTGTTTGACGAAACGCATCCCTTTCATCGCTTCACGACCGAACGCACGATGCGCGAAATCGAGACCGTTACGACCGACGACGTAAGCGGTTTTTATCAGGAGCATTACGGCGCAGACGGAATGATTATCACGGCGGTCGGCGATGTCGAACCCGACGCCGTACGCGATTTAATCGGTGGGCATCTGGGCGATTGGCAAGGCGCGCAGGCCAAGCCGATTGACGTGCCGTTCACTGCGTTGCAGCCCAGCCCGCAC
>JABFSD010000318.1 GCA_013140935.1 Acidobacteriota bacterium | reverse complement strand
CGTTCGCTGTAGCGGGAATCGGCGAAAGCCGTCAGCCCCGTCATCAGCGTCACGATCAAAGTTGTCAAAATAATCATTAACCAGGTTTTGCGTTTCATAGCCTTTATCCTCCTTGCTACTTCTTCAATCAGGCCGCGCTTGTCTGGCTCCACCTTGAGAGTTGCCTCCCAACTTCTCCCTTGTGGTTTCTGCTTGTTGGAAACCTTTTGTTTTTTCAATCAACTCCTTCCCGACGCCGCAGGCTACTTCAAGGCTCGTGCCAGAGCGGAGAGAGCGAAGCCATTCAAAAGCTAACTGCTTGATAGCAATGAACGTTGAGTTGCTAGCAGCGCCGCGCCAGCGAACACAGTAAGTTGTCGCACCGTTTCGACTTCATCCCAATCGGTAGAAGTGCGCTTACGTTTTGGTGCAGGCGGATGAAAAGCTGAATTAACTTTGGCTTATAGATCGCTGGGAGATTGCTGAAAAAGGGCTGGAAAACCTTGAGAAACCGCGCGTTGACAATTCGCGTCACTAACTGTTAGCTTGCCAATCCTGTCGGTTTTTGCGCCCCAGTATGAACAGTTTTTTAGGCATCTCGCACAACTTGATTCCCCGCACGCAACGGTGGGAGGCTTCATTGTCTCGCACCTTTTTTGTTGTCGCGGTCTTGGTTTTGAGTTTGGGGCTGACGGGTTGCGCACGGCTGGCGAAAGTGAGCGACACCTCGATTCCGCGCATGGTTGCGCAGGTCGCTTCGGCTGATTTCAACCAGTTGCTCGTGCAACTCAAACCGTTCACGGATGTGCAAGGCATGCGCGCTTCACGAATTGGGCTGCGTTTCATCGAACCGCAAGCCGAAACGCGCTGGCGTGATGCCGATGCTATCGTCGTGTTGCAACGTCCCGACCGCATTCGTGTAGTCATTCAAATTCCCGTCACCAAATCGCGCATCGCCGAAATGGTTTCTGAAGCCAATCGTTTCAAAGTCGCCGTTTATCAGGAACGCCCGTCTTTCATTTTGGGAACGAACGATGCTGATTACACGCGCTGGCGCGAACGCTTAGGCAAAGACAAGCAAAGCGCTTTGGCGAATGCTCGACCGTTTCATTTTACTGATGCATTGTTGATGCGTCCGTTGCACGCAGGCGAGAACGGTTACGCTTACAGCGTGGAAGAACAGCTGCAAGAAGAGACCGAGACGAAACCGAATCAGAAAACGGCTACGCGCGTGTTACGCAGCTATTACGTGATGTCCGAACTCAAGCTGGGTGAGAACGGGCTGGCGCAAACGCTGCGCCGCTTTTGGTTTGATCGCACGGACAATTTGCAACTCCGCCGACAACAGCTTTTTGACGGACGCGGCGGACTGGTGACAGAAGTCACTTATTCGAATTATCAAAAGTTGGGCGAAGCGAATGCAGCTACGTTGCCAACGGTGGTGCTGGTGTCGCGCCCGCACGATGGATACGGGGCGCGGTTTAGCTTCAGCCCTGAGAACTTTGAGTTGAATCCCGAATTGCCGCAAACGGCTTTTGTGTTGGAAAACAAAGAGAACCTGCCCGAAACCGATCTGGATAAACCGGTGAAGTAAACATGGATAATCTCGCCGTAGCCAATTTGCGACAGCGTCCCGTGCGCGCTCTGGTGAGCGTGGCGGGCGTAGCGCTGGGTGTCATACTGATTCTCATCATCACGGGACTGACCCGTGGCATGCTCAACGACCGGGTACAACGTGAGCAGCGCGTAGGCGCGGAAATTCAATTCGGTCGCAAGGGATCGTTTCTCTCGCCTACTTCTACGTTGCCGACCGACACGGCTTATATTCCACGGCTTTTGCAAATCGAAGGCGTCAAGAGCGTTTCGCCGATTGGGTTGTATACGCAACGGGGTAAGACGGGGCTGGGCTTTGAGGTCGTAGACGCGATTGAATATGAAAGCTACGCCGCAATCACAGGGCTGCAAATGGTCGAAGGCCGTATCTTCCAAGGTGATAACGAAGTCATCATTGACGACTTTAAGGCTGCGCACAGCCAACTCAGCGTAGGCAGCGAGATCGAAGTTTTCGGCCACAAAATGAAAGTGGCGGGCATTTATGCCCCGTCCATCGGCTCGCGCATCAAGCTGCCACTGGCGGCGTTGCAAAGTTATCAAGGGCTGGAAAACAAATGCACCTTCATTATGGTCAAGGTGCAAAATCCGGCGCAGCAAATTGAGGTACAGCGTCGCATTGACGCGGCATTGCCCGGCAACGGCATATTGCTCACGCGCGATTTAGGACTGGGGGCAGAACGGCAAATCCCCGGTTTGAACGGTTTCGTCAATTCAGTCGTTGCGCTTTCAGTCGTAGTCAGTCTGCTCGTCATCCTGCTGGCGATGTATACGACCATCACCGAGCGCACGCGGGAAATCGGAATTTTGAAATCACTGGGGGCGTCCAAGCGGTTCATCGTTTCCGTAATCGAAAAGGAAGCCCTGCTGATTAGTTTCATCGGCGTCGTGGCTGGCCTGTTAATTGCACTAGGCGCAGGCTGGGTGCTGGAACGGGTGACGACCTTGCAACTTGAATTTCATTGGAGTTGGGTGCTGCGCGCGGCTTTGATCGGACTGGGGGCAGGCGCACTGGGTGCGTTATATCCTGCGGTAAGGGCGGCGAATCAAGACCCGGTCAAAGCACTTTCTTATGATTAGGCGACACGTGGCACCTTGAACTGACAGGTGTCTTGTTGAGATGGCACCCCAAAACAAATTAGATGAGCGGAATACTTCAAACTGAAAACCTGATGATGACTTACCGCGTAGGCAAAGTGGACGTACACGCTTTGCGCGGCGTCAACCTGACCGTACCCACAGGCGAGTTCATAGCGATCATGGGGCCGTCCGGTTGCGGGAAGTCTACGTTGTTGAACATTCTGGGCGGAATGCTGCAACCCTCGTCTGGCAAAGTCGTAGTGGATGGCGAAGACCTGGCGCAAATGACCGACGCTGGGCGGACGGATTTGCGGCGTCGCAAGATTGGCTTTGTG
>JABFSD010000306.1 GCA_013140935.1 Acidobacteriota bacterium | reverse complement strand
GAAATTCAGCTTCAGCGCCAACTGAATCACACGCGCCGATTCACCCGTAGCGATCACGTTCGCCGAACTCGGCGTCGAAGCCGCCGAGCAGCACGTGCGTCCGAACAGCGTCGAGGTAATTAGCGTCGAACCGTCAGAAGCGTCACGCGGCGATTCGAAGTTGGCGTGATTCAGCGCGTTGAAAAACTCCGCGCGGAATTGCAGCTTGTAACGTTCGGTCAAACTGAAATTCTTGAACAAGCCCAAATCGAGGTTCGTGTAACCCGGTCCGCGAAACGCATTGCGCGCCTGCGTGCCGTTCGACCCCGCCGCCGGGAATCCGAATTGCGCCAGATCGTTCGTGTTGAACAGCACCGGCCCCAAGACGCCCGACAGGTTTTGCAATTTGGCTTCGGGTATCGTGCCGGTAATTTCGGCGCGCGAAACCTTGCCGTTGTGCGCCGTCAACGCGCCGCTTTGCACCTGGAATGGTTGTCCGGTCATCGTGAAAAGAATTCCGTTCAGGCTCCAGCCGCCGACGATGTGATTGACGAAGGCGGGCGCGCTGCTCAACAGCGCTTTGTTCTTGCCGAAGGGCAATTCCCACAGGCCGTTCACGACGAGTACGTGACGGCGGTCGAAATCACTGACGGCGCGATCAAGCTGCCAGTTGTAAATATCGGTCGCCGTACGCGAGTTGGTCGTCGAGAGTCCGCCGCCCGAAGACGCGCCCACCGGATCAACCGACATGTTGTCAATAGACTTGCTGAACGTATAAGCCATGCCGAACGAGAAGCCTTTCTCGAAGCGGCGGCGCAACGTCGCCTGAAAGCCGTGGTAATAAGAGTCGCCGCCCGAATCGAGATAGAACAACGACGAGAATTGCGGATTGGGGCGGAAGTAATTTGCGCCAACGCCCGTGCCCGCGCGGCCTACGTCAAAGTTGGTGTCAATGCGATTCGCCAGATTGGCGACGGCGTTTTGCGTGAGATCGGTGGTCGTCGCAGCGGAGTTCAAGAAGGCTGCATCTGCCAACGTCAGCAAGATGCCGACCGGTTGCGGCGTGAAGCCCGCCGCGCAACCCGTACCCAACGCGCGATTCGTACAGCCCGCCGCATTATTCGCTTTCAACCGATTGAACGAAGCGACCACTTCGGCATTCAACCGCGACTGGTTCAGGTTGTAACCGCGCAGCAAATGCGTGCCGCGTTTACCGACGTAACCGACCTGCGCCACCATCCCGAAAGGCAGTTCGCGCTGGATGTTCAGGTTCCAATCGTGTGACGTAGGCAAGCCGATGTTCTGATCGAACGCGCCCAGACTCGGGGCCGTGCCTTGCCGCGCGACGGCAGGCGTATAGAACGACGACGGCTTCGTCGTAGGCGGCGTCAACGCTAACGGGAAACCTTCGGCAATGCGTTTGTTGGCATCGAGCGTCGTCGCCAGCGGTTGGCTGCGCGTCACCAGACCGGGCACGAAACCCGCAATCGAAGTCACCTGGAACGTCGACATTGGATCATACGCCATGCCGTAACCAGTGCGAATCACGGTCTTGTCATTCAACGCATAGGCAAAACTCAGACGTGGGGCGAGGGCTTTCCACGTGGTCTTTGCATACCAGCTATCGGCCTTGCGCCACGTCACCAAATTGCTTGCGTCGAACAGATCGGGGCGACGATTGGGCACGAAGACGCGGCCATTCGACTCGCCGGCGGGCGCGTTCACTTCCCAACGCACACCGTAATTCACCGTCAGCTTTTGCGAGGCCTTCCACTCGTCCTGCGCATAAAAGTTGTACTGCTTATAGCGAATGCCGTTGTTGAAGATGTTGCCGACCGGCAGATAAGTGTCGGAGGTCGGATCGCTCACAAAGGCTTGCGTGATGCGCGCCGGAATGCCCAACAGGTTATTGACCGTGTTGAGCAGCCGCGTATTGTCTACGGAATTGATGCCCGGCACGTTCGCACTCGTGATCCACGCGGGCGCGCGATCTGCCGAAGCGAAAGTCACGCTCGGCGCGATGTTGAACGAAGCGAAGCCGCGCAAGTCGTTGTGCTGAATGAAACGGAAGTTGGTCCCCGTGCGCATGACGTGCGCGCCTTTGACGATGCTCAGGTTGTCTACGACTTGATAGGTGTTGAGCGTGCGCTGGGTGCGCGGCACGTTCAGCGTAGGTTCTGAAATGTCAGAGAAATCAAAGGGCGGAATGTTCGGAAAATCCGGGTTCGATTCGCCCCAGGTGAAATAGAAGCGGAAGCGCGCCAGGCCTACGGTAAATTCGTTGACGATCTTGTCTGAGATTGTCCAGCGATGGCCGATAGCCGTGTTTTTTGAGGCGCGATAGACTTCGCCCAACGGCGCGAAGCCCGGGAAAACCGTCGGACGGCCATTCAACAAATCGCCCTGCAAGGTATCGAAATCAGAGTGAATGTAACGGCCAAATAAACTCTGGCGTTCGTTAAAGGTGTGGTCAATGCGTCCCATGATGTTGGGGCCTTGCGTGCGCGACGGCGTATTCCACGAATAACCCGCGACGTTCAAGCCATCGCCGACGGTGAAGTTATTCGGCGTGGGATATTTGTCGAGATAAGCCTTGACCGTTTTGTCAGCGCCTAGATTGCGCGGATCGTTGCCAAAGATGTTGTAAGTCGCAATGCAACGCGTCGTTACCGTCGCGCTGCAATTCGGAAACAGCGCCTTGCCGTTGGCGTCTACTGCCGCGTCAGTCGGGCTGCCCGCCGGACGATTTTGCGCACCGACGAAATAACGAAAGATGCCCGCGCGCGCTTCCGGCGTATAAAGCGTCGGCGTACCGAAGCTGCGATTGATCGGCTGCGTGACGGCAATGCGCTGATCCTGCCAACTGCCGAAGAAGAACGTTTTGTTCTTGATGATGGGGCCGCCGACTTCTGCGCCAAATTGATTGAGTCTCAAAGTGGGCCGGTTGAAACGTTCGGCAATCGCCGTGTTGCCTTGTGCCAGCGCCTGATATTTTTGCGCGTTGTTGAAAAACTCGCTCGCGTTCAGCAC
>JABFSD010000371.1 GCA_013140935.1 Acidobacteriota bacterium | reverse complement strand
TTCAAGCCCTCGCCAATCAAACCGTTACGCGCGCACTTCTACATCAATCGCTTGTCCGCGCGTAACGGTTTGATTGGCGAGGGCTTGAATGACCGGCGCTTGATTGCCACCGCCACTGCCAGATTCGGTCACCGTGAGATTGAAAGCCGCGCTCGTTGTCGCGCCATTCTTGCTGTCGGTCGCGCGTACCTGCACATTGTTGAAGGTGCCCGCTTGTGTCGGAGCGAGCCGTAAGGTCGCAGTGCGTTGCGCCGGGTTCGCGTTGGTGATCGTGGCGAAGCTCGGCGCGTTAAGCAGTGTGAATGTCACGGCGTCACCGTTTTCGTCCGTTGCGGCGAGCGAAAGATTCACCGTTTGATTGACCGTGAGTGACTGGTTGCCCAGCGCCGACGTAATCACCGGGTTACGATTCGTGGGCGGAGGCGTGTTGCCCACAGGCGCGAGTTTGCGAATGCGCAAGTTGCCGTTGTCGGCGACGAAAACGCTGCCGTCCACGGCTACGTTGATCGCGGTGGGAGCATTGAATCGGGCTTGCGGGGCGGGGCCGCCGTCGCCGCCGAAACTTTGAATGCCGTCGCCTGCGATGGTTTCGATGACGCGGTCGCTGGCGCGCACACGGCGGATGCGATGATTGCCTTGGTCTACGATATAGAGATTGCCTGCGGCGTCTACGGCTACGTCGGTCGGCAGATTGAGGCTGGCGTTGACGGCTTGTCCGCCGTCGCCGCTGAAACCGAGTGTGCCGTTACCCGCTACGGTCGTGACGGTTTGGGTCGCGGCATCCACGCGGCGAATGCGGTGATTGCTGCGGTCGGCGATGAATAGATTACCTTGCGCATCGAACGCCATGCCCGACGGATAACTAAAATTCGCGCCCGTCGCTGAACCGCCGTCGCCGCCATAACCGTTGATGCCCGCGCCGGCATACGTCGTAATGATGTTGGTCGTCACGTCAACGCGCCGCACGCGGCTGTTGCCACCGTCTAAAATATAAAGATTGTTTTGCGCGTCTACGGCCAACGCGGTCGGACGATTCAACCGCGCCGAAGCCGCCATACCCTGATCGCCGGTCGCGCCGCTTTGCCCGGCGGAAGAACCGACGAAGTTGGTAATCTTGCCATCCGCCGTGATACGCCGCACACGATGAAAAGCGGAATCGGAAATATACAAATTGCCCAAGCCATCGGCGGCTTCGCCCGCCACTGCGCCGAAGCTCGCATAAATGCCATAACTATTGTCGCCGTTATTCCCGCTCTGTCCGTTGCCCGCCACCGTGCGAATCGAAGCGCCGTCCGGCGTGATGCGGCGAATGACCCGCGCCAGTTGATCGGCCAATAACAGGTTACCGTCTTTATCGCGGCTGAGGCTGACCAGATTGCGGAAGTTTGCGCTCAACGCTGCGCCGCCGTCGCCGGCAAAGCCGAACTCGCCTGTGCCCGCAAACGTCGTGATCGTATAACTCGCAGGCGTGCTGCCGCCGGATGAACCGCCGCTGGTTACGGTAACGGTGAAACTCGCCGTGGCTTCGTTGTTGCGCGTGTCGCGCGCGGTGAAGCTCACAGTCGTAGTGCCTAAGGGAAAGGTCGAACCCGAAGCGCGGCTGGCGGTCACAGCGATAGCACCGTCTACGGCATCGTTGGCGATGGGCAAGCTGAAGGTAACCGCCGCTCCACTGGTGGAAGTCGCAGAGATCGTGACGTTGGCAGGTAAGTTGCTGATGACCGGCGCAGTCGTATCGCGCACAACCACGATTTGCACCGCCGTCATCGCCATGCCGCCACGTCCGTCGCTCACGACGAGCTTGAGGCTGTGCGTACCGAGCGCGAGCGTAGTGCTGGCTGTCGCGCCTGCGGCAATGGATGAAGCGCCGTTAAACCACGTAAACGTCAGCGCATCGCCATCAGGATCGCTGCCCTGTCCGACCAGGTTAATCGTCGCTCCATTCGTAGAAGTCGCTTCAGCCGTTGCCGCCAGCGTATTGGCATTCGCCGTCGGCGGACGATTCGCGCCCGTGGCTTCGTTGACCGTAATCTTGAACGAAGTGCTGGTGGCGGTTCCGCCCTTGCCGTCACCTGCCTGTACCAGCACGCCGTTGAAGGTTCCGGTTTGCGTAGGCGCAAGCCGCAAAGTGGCGCTGCGTTGCGCGGGATTGGCGTTAGTAATCGTGGTGAAATCGGGCGCGTTCGACAAGGTGAACGTCACGTTGTCGCTGTCGGCATCGGTCGCGCTCAGTGGCAGTTCGAGCGTTTGTCCGACCACGAGCGTTTGATCGCTCAACGTCGAGGTAATCACCGGATTACGATTTGACGTACCCGTGCTGGCCGTAAGACGACGCACGCGCAGATTTCCATTATCGGCGATGAAAAGATTGCCTTGCGGATCAACTTCGATGGCGGCGGGCGCGTTGAGCGGCGCTAATAACGCGGGGCCATTGTCTGCGCCGAAACCGAATTGCCCCGTGCCCGCGACAGACTTGATGACGCCGTTGGTCATAATGCGGCGAATGCGATGGTTGCCTTGATCGGCGATGTATACGTTACCGGCGGCGTCAACGGCTACGTCATTGGGTGAATTGAGTTGCGCGGCGGTGGCGGCTGCGTCGTCCCCCGCAGCCCCGGGCAGCCCTGTACCCGCGACGGTCGTGATGTTTTTGGTGATGGCGTCTACGCGACGAATGCGGTGGTTGGCGCGGTCGGCGATATACAGATTCCCTGCGGCGTCGAACGCGAGACCGACGGGATTATTCAGGTTGGCACTGGTGGCAACGCCGCCGTCGCCGTTCGCGCCAGTGGTGCCGTCGCCTGCGTAAGTCGTGATGTTGTTGTTTTCGAGATCTACGCGACGGATGCGGCTGTTGCCGGTGTCCGCGATATAAAGAAAGTTGCCGCTCACCGCCAAGCCGCTGGGACGGCTGAGTCGCGCGAGTCCCGGTGCGCCGAGGTCGCCGACGAATCCGCTCACGCCACTGGGCGATCCGGCAAAATGATTGATGCGTCCGTCAGGCGTCACA
>JABFSD010000940.1 GCA_013140935.1 Acidobacteriota bacterium | reverse complement strand
CCAGACCTTACCGCCACCCCCAACGCACCGTCTTGAACGCGAACTGAATTCGCGCTGGTTTCCGGTCTGAAGCAGTTCTGAATCGTTTCTGAATTCGACGTATGTCTAATCCCCGCAAGCATTTTTACGAATTCGCACCCTTTCGCCTCGACGTAGAAAATCGGCTCTTATTGCGGGACGATGCAGTCATACCGCTCAAGAAAAAGGCTTTCGATACGTTATTGATCCTGGTCGAAAATCGCGGGCAGGTGCTGACGAAAGAAGATTTGATGTGACGGCTCTGGCCCGACACCTTCGTCGAAGAGTCGAATCTGACGCATTACATTTACGCGCTGCGACGCACGCTTGGCGACGAGAAAGAAAACCCGCGATACATCGTCACCGTACCCGGTCGCGGCTACCGTTTCACCGAACAAGTCGTCGAACAGCGATCAGCCGAAGAAGTAGAAGAGACGCTCGTGATCGAAAAGCATTCGTTCACGCGCGTCATCGTAAACGAAGAAGCTCCACCTGTGATTGAAGCCGTTCCACTCAAACAACTCCCGCCGCCTGCCGGAGCCATCACGATTTCAAAACGCAAACTGTTAGCAATGACGTTCACAGTTGTCGCAGTCGTCGTCGCGTTCGGCGTATGGTTCAAGCGCAGAACAGTGGTCGCGCCCAATCCTGCCGCCGCCCGCATCGTACCTTTCACCGGCTTGGCGGGACGCGAAACCATGCCTGCCTTCTCGCCCGACGGACGCCAGATCGTTTATCCCTGGCAGCCAGACGACGGAGCAGACACTGAGCTTTACCTCAAACTGATAGGCACCGGCGAACCTTTGCGGCTGACCAAACAGTCCGGTACTGAGTACAACCCCGCCTGGTCGCCCGACGGCAGATTCATTGCCTTCCTGCGCACGCAGGCAGAAGTGACCGGACTCTTCGTGATGTCTGCACTGGGCGGCAGCGAACGCAGGCTGGGCGAGGTGCAGGCGGTGGATGGTTACGTTACCTGGACGCTGGACGGGCAGGCGGTGGTGACTTCGAGCGCGACCACGGCGGGCGACAAAGAGCGGCAGGCACTGGTGCAAATTGCGGTCGAGAGCGGCACGCGCAAAGTGTTGACCGATCCGCCGCCGCTGGTGATGGACGACCTGCCGCGTTTTGCACCTGATGGCAGGCGGCTGGCCTTTCGCCGCGCGCTCAATCGCGGCCATAGTGAAATCTTCCTCGCCCAGCCCGACGGCAGTCAGGCCCGGCAACTGACTACGTTGAAGGCACCCATTCATGGTTTTGCCTGGACGAGCGACGGTAAAGAAATCGTGCTAGCCGCTTACCGCGAAGGCAGCCACGGCCTCTGGCGCGTCGCGCTGGAGACCGGCACCGCGACGCCCATCGCCGCCGCCGGACGCCGCGCCACGCATCCCACGCTCGCCGCGAACGGCGCGCTGGCTTACGTCGAATCGCTCGAAGACGCCAACATCTGGCAGCTTGAACCGGCAGGTCGCAACCTCGCGCCGCGCAAATTCATCGCTACGCGCCAGAGCGATCACAGCCCCGAATTTTCGCCCGACGGCAGGCGCATCGCTTTTTCGTCAAACCGTTCCGGCCACGATGAAATCTGGGTTTGCCAAAGCGACGGTTCCAACCCGGCGCAATTGACGCATTTCAACGGACTCGCCACCGGTTCGCCGCACTGGTCGCCCGACAGCAAGCAACTGGCCTTTGACGCGCGTCCAGAAAATCACGGCGACCTGTTCGTCATTAACGCGGACGGTGGCGAACCGCAGCGGCTGACGGCCGAAACCTCACACGACGTAATTCCGACTTGGTCGCATGATGGACGCTGGCTTTATTTTTGCTCGAACCGTTCCGGCAAGCTGGAAATATGGAAACGACTCGTCGCGGGCGGGGAAGCCATTCAACTTACTCAACAAGGTGGAATGGAAGCGTTCGATTCGCCCGACGGCAAGACGTTGTATTACTTGAAAGGTCGCGGCATCGCCGGACTGTGGCGCGTCAACACCGATGGCACGCAGGAAGAGCCTGTCCCCGAATTGGCCGACGCGGGCTATTGGCGTTACTTGACGGTGAATCGCAGCGGCCTGTATTTCTTGGCTCACAATGAGCAATTTCCCTACCAGATCAAGCATTACGATTTCGCCACACGGCAAAGCAAAGTTATTGCTACGACAGACAAACAGCCTACCTGGCTCACGCCCGGGTTGGCCGTCGCGCCGGATGGCCGTCAGGTTCTATTTGCCGCGAACGACCTGTTCGCCAGCAGCATCATGCTGTGGGAAGACTTTCGTTGATCGCATAGCATAGCGACCAAATTTCTTTACGGAATCATTCAACGACATGCTCGAAAGTTTTATGCACCGCCTGGAACACAGGCTGCACGCGCGCGATTTTGCGCAACGCATTGTGCGCCCCTTCGCCTGGGGCCTCGAACATCTCGGCGCTGAGGCTGACGTGCGAAACCCGCTGGAATGGCTGCGCGTCTACAACGAAAGTGCGTTGGCAGATAGCCATCAGTTCTTTGCGCCATCACCTTGCGCGCATGAATTGTTTCGATTCGACGGATTCTGGCTGCGTTTTCCTAGCGCGGTCACTACACCACACGCGACCAACAACGAAGTCTCCGCGCGTTTCTATCCGGCAGAAAATGGCAAGTCCGCCGTCATCGTTTCGCCGCAATGGAACGCGCAAGAAGACTCGCACGTCGGTCTTTGCACCGCGCTCAACCACTTCGGCATTTCGGCCTTGCGCTTGAGTCTGCCCTATCACGACCGTCGCAAACCGGCGGAATTGCAACGCGCTGAATATCTCATCAGCCCCAATCTGGGCCTGACGATTCAGGCTGTGCGGCAAGCGGTACTCGACATTCGCCGCGCGGCGGATTGGCTTTTCGCGCAAGGTTACGACCGCGTCGCCGTGATGGGATCGAGCATCGGTTCGTGCGTCTCGTGGCTCGCGTTTATTCACGACGAACGATTCGACACTGGCGTATTCAACATGGTCTCAAGC
>JABFSD010000586.1 GCA_013140935.1 Acidobacteriota bacterium | reverse complement strand
AAATCAACGAGCATCGGCAGCGCGCGGGGGTGTAATTAAATCGGTTCTTCACCTGAAGGCAACACTTCCACCGTCGCGTCATCCGGCGCTTCTTTTTCGGCGCGCGAGAAGAAATACACGATCACCGCGAGCGCGCCGATCAATTGTCCCAACACGATCCAGAGAAAGACGCGCGGGCCGAAACGTCCGATGAGTTGGCCGACGAGCCAGGGGCCGAACATGCCGCCACAGGCTGCGCCGAACAATAACCAGCCGGTCATCTTGCCGGTGACGTGCAGCGTACGTTGTGCCAACGCCATCGTCGAAGGGAAAACCGGTGCCATGCCCAACCCCATGCCTGCGGCGCAGAGCCACAGCGACCACGAAACAACAGGCAAAAAACACAGTACGACCGTCAATGCCAGCCAGCCACACAAGTGCATCAAGATGATCGTATGCGGACGCAAGCGCCACGCGAGCGGAATGCCCGCCAAGCGCCCCAAGGTAAATGCCGCCCAAAAGCCGGAATTCATGTCATAGGCCAGCGTTGATTCAGCGCCGCTGCGTTGTGCATAACTGAACATCCAGCCGCTGACAATGCCTTCCGCACCGACTTCGAGGAAGAGGAACAGCAACAATAAAAGCAACAAGCTGGTTGCGTGTTGCGGTGGAGCAGTCTGTGTTCGTTGCTGATGATGCTTAACGTTGGGGCTAGGTACGAACAGCGCGCTCAGGGCTACGGTGACGATGACGAAAGCGAATACGCCGTAAGTCCACGGCAGTGCGCCGCTCGCCTTGGCAAACTGTTTCGCGATCAGTGGAGCCAGAAATCCGCCCAGGCCGAAGGTGAAATGAATGGCGTTCAGGAACAGCGCCGCGCGTTCGGGGTTGGCGGCGGCGACGAGCGTATGGCCGCCTACGTTGATGACGAGAGAGCAGATGCCTACGCCAACGAACGTAGAAAAAAGCCAGGGCAGCGCATCGAGGTGCGGTACGAGCAACATCGTTGCCGCGCCGCCGAACAAGGCCGCCGCCAATACGGGGTGCCCGGCGTAACGGTCATACAACTTGCCCAGCGTAGCCGCCGCGACAATCGTGCCGAGTGCGCGCGCGATAAATAGGCGGCTGATTTCGCTGGCGGACACATGCGTTTGCGCCGCCAACGCAGGCAGCGTCGGCCCCAGCGAACCCGTTATTAATCCGAGACTGATGAAAGCCAGCGCGTACAAAATAGTTTGCGTGAGAGCGGTGCGGTTCATTCTCCGCCATCATAACACGCAGAATTGCCCGTCTCGGTAGGGTGCGTTAGATTGTGAGGCCAGAATACATGAGACAGAATTCAGGAGTCAGAATAACGCCATCATTCTGACTCCTGAATTCTGTCTCCTGTCTCCCCGACACTTAAACGAGGACATTTTCATGCAAAAGACGATCAGTTATGACGCCATCGTGGTCGGTTCCGGCGCAACCGGCGGATGGGCTGCGAAAGAGTTGACCGAAAAAGGGCTACGCGTGTTGCTCCTCGAAGCAGGCAAGCTGCTCGACCCTGACAAAGATTACAAAATGATTTCGTGGCCTTATGAACGCGGCGACCGCGCGCTGATTCCGCAAACCGAAGTCCTCAAAGTGCGCCGACCGATTCAATCGAAATGTTACGCTTGCGAAGTCTATTCGCCGCATCTCTTTGTTGACGACATTGACAACCCTTACACGACGCCTGAAGACAAGCCCTTTGACTGGATTCGCGGACGCCAGGTCGGAGGCCGCACGATTATGTGGGGGCGGCAGTCTTATCGCTTGAGCGATTACGAATTCAAAGCCGCGTCAAAAGACGGTTTTGGCGAAGACTGGCCGATCAGCCACGACGAACTCGCGCCTTATTACGAAAAGGTCGAACGCTTCGTTGGCATCAGCGGTGCGGCCCACGGGCTGCCGCAATTGCCTGATTCGGTTTTCCTGCCACCGATGGCGATGACCTGCGGCGAACAGGCGCTCAAACGCGGTGTCGAAAAAAACTGGAAAGACCGCAACGTCATCATGGGTCGCGTAGCCATGCTCACCAAGCCGCACAACGGACGCGCCGCTTGCCATTATTGCGGACATTGCGAACGTGGCTGCAACACGGCATCTAAGTTCGATACGCCGGGTTCGACCTTGCCCGCCGCGATGAAAACCAAACGCTTGACGTTGCGCACCAATGCAGTCGTCAGCCACTTGATCGTTGATACGAATTCAGCCCGCGCCAAAGGCGTTGCTTACGTGGATCAACTCACCAAAAAATCTTATGAAGCCCACGCCAAAGTCGTAGTGCTGTGCGCTTCGACGATTGAAAGCACGCGCATCTTGCAGAACTCAGCTTCGCGGCAACATCCGAACGGATTCGGCAACACGTCAGACGCGCTCGGTCGTTATTTGATGGATCACACTTATTCCGTCAGCGTCAGCGGCACCGTGCCTTTCACGGCGAAAGACGGTTACGACTTTTCTGACGGACGCAACAACGGCGCTTACATTCCGAAATTCCGCAACATCAACGAACCGCGTAAAGATTTCCTGCGCGGTTACGGCATTCAGGCTTCGTCGCAAAAAGGCATGATGCCGCTGGCGATGATGCGACAGGTGCCGGGCTTTGGCGCGCAGATGAAAAAGCTGATTCGTGAGAGCGACGCTCCGGCCAATTTCTGGATGGGCGCGTTTGGCGAAATGCTGCCGCGCGCAACCAATCGCGTCACGATCAACAAAACCAAGAAAGACGCCTGGGGCATTCCCGTCGCGCATATTGATTGCCAATACAGCGACAACGAACGCGCCATGGCGAAAGACCAATTCGCTACGTTAAACGAAATGGCCGAAGCCGCCGGATTCAAAATCGAATTCACCAACCCAGACCTCGCCAACCCCGGCCTGTGCATTCACGAAGTCGGCACGGCGCGCATGGGCACGGACGCCAAAAAATCCGTGCTGAATCCTTTCAATCAAATGTGGGATGCGAAAAATGTATTCGTGACCGACGGCGCGTGCTTCGTTTCGCAAG
>JABFSD010001166.1 GCA_013140935.1 Acidobacteriota bacterium | reverse complement strand
GTTGCGGATGCACGCTGCCGAAAATCGGCTGCGGAATATGGTGACTGAATTCGAATCGCTCTATCGTCGCGCGGAAGAAGCCAGTCGCCTCAAAGACGAATTTCTCACGATGGTTTCGCATGAATTGCGCGCGCCGCTCAATTCCATTCAAGGCTGGACCAGTTTATTGCGCACCGGCCAGTTAGATCCGATTGAGGCGGCGCGCGCGCTTGAGACGATAGAAAAAGCCGCCCACGCGCAAAGCCGCATCATCAATGATTTGTTGGATGTGTCGCGCATCATAACGGGCAAGTTCATGCTTAATCTGCATCCGGTGATGCCCGCGCAAGCCCTGGAAGCCGCGCTTGAAGCAGTGCGGCCCGCCACCGACTCAAAAGGCATTTCGTTGGTGGCAGACCTCGAACGCGAGGCGGGAATGATTTATGCCGATGCCGATCGCCTGCAACAAATATTCTGGAATTTATTGGCGAACGCCGTGAAATTCACGCCTCGTGGCGGTTACGTCAAGGTCGAGCTAAAACGGCGTGGGAGCCAGCTCGAAATTCGCGTTGGCGATTCAGGGCAAGGTATTACTGCTGAATTTTTGCCCTTCGTGTTTGATCGTTTTCGTCAACAAGACGGTTCGATCACGCGGCCTTATAGCGGGTTGGGATTAGGCTTGGCGATTGTGCGCCATTTCGTAGAAATGCACGGCGGCACAGTGCGCGCTGAGAGCGAAGGCGATAGCAAAGGCGCCACCTTTGTTCTCACCTTTCCTTTAATAGAAGGTTTGACGGAAGGATTGATAGAAGCAGTAGCGGGTGAAAATATGCTTACGCCGACAGAGGAATACACAGCGGTATATGAAGCTAAAGACTTGTTGCAGCGGCCCAGCCGACGGCTGCAACAAGTCGTTAATCTCGCAACCCAACCTCAAGAAGAGGTTACGCCAGAGCCGCTCGCAATAAACCGATAACCTGCGAGTAAAATAATCGAGCCGATAATCGCGGCAATCCATCCGGCCTGATAATTCGCGCCCCAAAACGCCTGGCCGATAAACGTGCCTAAGACGGCGCCGACCATACCGAGAATCGCGGTGATGATAAATCCGCCCGGATCGCGTCCCGGCATTAAAAACTTGGCAATAATGCCGACTAACAAACCGAAAATAATCTGACCAATTAAGTTTCCCATAACTCTCCCTGGTGATGCCTTCGCACATCTTGTGAAGGTGAAATTGAAAAGAACGCTGACTGTACGGTGTAGGAACGCCTTTGTAATAACTGGTTACAAATGCCGTCAACCATAAGCCAGCGATGAATGAACCAAAGCCTTTCAGCTTCTTAATGATCATTCATTGCAATTTAAGCGCCGAGGCGAAATGTAAGCCCGGCACACTCCTTGCACTACCGCAAGTTGCGGGCAAAACCCAAATCAATTTGCCTGCATGCTGTAGCGCCTGGTTACAGGTTATTGGGCGTTGAGGCTACAGCGGTACACCTGATGAGGAAGGTGAACGATTGGAAAACGGTTTCAATAGAAGGAGATAAAAATGCGGTTCAAACGAAAAGAAATAATATTTAGCGGGTTCGCCGCCCTGGCGTTTAGCTTGGGGCTGGGCGCATCGGTTGCGCTGGCTCAACAGATTAACGTCGCGCCCGAATCTACTACGGTCGCCGGGCGCACAGCCATGGCGATTAGCTATCCTGAAGGCCCGGCACTGAGTGTTAAATTCAAAGGGACTGAGCGATTGCCCAAAGCCAATGGCGAAGCCAAGGTAGAACGCAAACGCGGAATGACCGAAATTGAAATCGAACTCGATGAGATGAAACCCGCGACTTATTTCGGCGGTGATTATTCAACTTATGTTTTATGGGTCGTTTCGCCGGAAGGACAAACCGGTAACGTGGGTGAATTCATTTTGCGGGGCAATCGCAGCAAGCTGAACGTCTCGACGCCGCAGCAAACCTTTGCGTTGTTCGTCACGGCTGAGCCGCATTTTTTAGTGAGTACGCCGAGCCGTTTCGTCGTGCTGGAAAACACGCGCCCGACAGCGAACCTGACTGGGCAGATGATTAAAGATTCGACGATCAAATATCGCGCTTATGAGGGAGCTTATGACTTTCGCCGCGAAACACTGGTCGGCGAGTCTGAAGCGAAAGGCGAAACCCGTTCGGATGTGCGGCAAGCTATCGTGTCGGTCAAGCTGGCCGAACGCGCGGGCGCGAAAGATTTCGCTGTGAGCGAATTAGGCAAAGCGCGCGTCGCGTTAGAGAAAACCCTGGAAGCCAGCGAAGCCAATGTTGACCCCAAACAATTGATGATTCTGGGCCACGAAACCGTACGCCTGTCGGTCGAGGCCGAAAAGCTCGCGCGGGAACGCAGCTTCCAGGCCGCGCTCGAGAACGAACGCAATCAACGCGCGGCGACGATCAGTTCGCTCAAAGTTTCGATTGAGAAAGCCGAATCCGACGCTGAACGCGCGCGCCTAGAACAGGAACGCAAGACGCTTGAACTTGAGATCGAACGCAACGCACGCAATGCGGCGCAAGCTAAAGCCGATGAAACCGCGCGCCTGATGGCCGAAGAAAGCCGCAAGCGCGAAGCGGCTGAACAAAGAGCCGCGCAACTGGCGCAGGAAAAATTACTGACTGAACAACAGGCTTCGGCAGCGGCGCAGGCAGCCGCCCAAAGAGCCGCTCAACTGGCGCAGGAAAAATTACTGGCTGAGCAGGCAGCCGCCGCCGCGGTGGCCCAGGCGAATGCCTCTGCCAATCAATCAAAAGAAGAAGCCGAGCGCATTCGCCGCGAACGCGATGAAGCCAAGTCACGGTTGCAATCGGCGTTGGGTGCGATTGTCGAAACCCGCACCACCGCGCGGGGCATCATCGTCAATCTGCCTGACATTTTGTTTGACGTGAATCGCGCGACGTTGAAACCGCAAACCAAAGAAACGCTGAGCAAAATCTGCGGCATTATGCAGGTCGCGGGCGCTTATAAGATGAGCATCGAAGGCCACACCGACAGCACCGGTTCAGACGCGCATAACCAGGTGCTTTCTGAACGACGCGCCAAGTCAGTGTTCGATTATCTGAGTACGTGCGGCTTGCAAGCCAGCACCTTGAGCAGCAAAGGGCTAGGCGAAACGCAGCCGCTCGATACCAATGACACTGCGCAAGGGCGGCAAAAGAACCGTCGCGTCGAGATCGTGATCGAAGACCAACCCGGCGTCGCGCAAATCCCCCAACAATAAAACCGCTGGCGCGCGGCATGTCGTGCCGCGCGCCAGCGCTCTCACATTCATAAGGAAACCATCGTCATGAAAAAAGAACCAGAATTGGAAAAAACGCCGGTGACACAACCTGCGCCGCAACTGCCGAATATCCCGCTGAGTCCCGATGATCCATTTCAACCCAACATCGAACAGCAAGCGTTGATTACGCCTGATTTCGATGCACCCACCATACCGTCTCAGCCGGTCGCGCGCCGCCCCCCTCCGCGTGAACGAGTCGCTGATGCGGCATCACCGCAAACGCTTTGATTCAGGCTTAGAGATGAGCCGAGATCAAAGCAACAACACTAACTAAAGACAGTAAGGATTTGTTTGAAATAACTTGATGGTTTGGGCGCACCGTTTAGCGTACCGCCTTGAGGCGGAATTGGAGGCTTTAGCCGACTTGCATCCGATTCCGCCTCAAGGCGGTACGCTAAACGGTGCGTCTGATTAATTTATTTCCGAATGAAGCCTAAAAGAAAATATAAGTAGGAGAAGAAGCAAACCAATGAAACATGTATTTTTAATTTTCGGTGCCCTGCTGATGTTGAGTTCAGCTACCCTCGCACAAGGGGGAAAGCCAGTGAGCTTTTTTGCCGGTTATTCAAACCTGCAAGCCGAAGGCAGATTCGATCCTGATAATCCGACCCAAAATTTCAACGACGATTTCTTCGAACGTCGTCGGGGCGCGCACGGCGTGAATCTGGCGATTGCTGGATATCCTACCAAGGTTTTTGGCATCAAAGGGGATTTCTCTTTTCACCGTAATGATGACGACACTGATTTCGCCACCGGACGCAATTCGGTGGAAACCCAGGTCTATTACTTCATGGGCGGCCCCATCGTGAAGTTTCGCAATCGCGGACGCGTCGAGCCTTTCGTACACGCGCTGGCGGGCGGCGCGCACACGCGCTTCGTCGTGGATTCGCAAAACACTGTCGCCAACGTTACGACCCGCAGAACGGTTGAAGCCAACTCTACTGATTTTGCTGCGGCCATCGGCGGCGGCGTAGATGTGCGGGTGTGCGATCGCTTCAGCATTCGCGCGATTCAGGTTGATTACGCGCCGATCTTTTTGCGTGATCGTTCGATCAGTGTGTTGGGCACGGCGGGAGCGTTACAACCTTTCACGCTCGAAGGCCAGCGGCAAGACAACATCCGCATTTCGGTCGGTATCGTTTTCTAAAATCGTCAGCGGCTGCCGAAAGCGCCGCTGACGATTTTGGGTAAGCTCACGTAAAAAGAAGCCCAATTAGGGATTTTGGGATTTCTTCTTTCGTGGGTGTCAAGGCTGCCTGAGTCAGAATCCCGTTGGGGGGTGGGGTCTGATTCGGGCAGCCTTTTTTATTATTCGATTTACTGCGGTTTCACTTTACGTGTTCAGGGCCGCGCAAGGTGTAGGGCAGGTTATACCGAGCACGGGCATAAATTGTAGCTCCTTCTTGAAGACAGAAGAGAGAATACGGACAAACGGAAATAACGGAACAGACGGAAGTTTTTCAGTTTTTCTTTTCCGCTTGTTCCGTATTTTCAAAAAGGTCTCGGCTGAAAAGCGTTATCTATGACCGTGCGCGGTATAGTAACCCGCCCTACACCTTGCGACCTGCACATCCCAAGTAAAACCGCTGTAAGGATTACGCGTGCGCTCTCAAACGTCCGCTCAGGCTGGCGACGACGGCGAGCAATTCATCTTCTTCGACGGGCTTGGCGAGATGGGTTTGAAAGCCTGCCTGCAACGCCTTCAAGCGGTCTGGAGTGCGCGTATAAGCGGTCAGCGCCACCGCCCTTATGCTGCGCACGCGTTCGTCAGCGTGCGCCCGCACGTGCCGCATCATTTCGTAACCATCTTCGCCCGGCATGCCAATGTCGCTTAACAACAAGTCAAAAGGCGCGTCAGGCGTTGCGTGGGTGAGCGCGGCGCGGGCGGCGGCGGCTGAATCAACCAGTGTTACCAGCGCACCGGCTTGTCTGAGGGTGAGCGCTACCCATTCGCGTCCCGCTTCATCGTCGTCCACGACCAGCACGCGCAAGCCCTTCAGTAAGTCAGCATGATCTTTTGCTGCGGTTGAGGCCGCGCGTGATGCGGGATGGATCGTTGCTTCTACATTGCACTTTCCGCGCGCTGGCTTCCCCACGGGCAACGTGACCGTGAAAGTGGAGCCTTGCCCACTGCCGGCACTCGTGACTTGCACGTGGCCCCCATGCAATTCGACCAGATGTTTAACGAGCGCGAGGCCCAGTCCCAGTCCGCCAAAGCGCCGCGACGAAGAAGAATCGCCTTGCCGAAAGCGGTCAAAAACGTAAGGCAGCAATTCAGGCGGAATGCCCTGACCGGTATCGCTGACGACGATTTGCGCTCCCTCAGCCGGTTGGCGCAACGTGAGGCTTACGCGCCCGCCTTCGGGCGTGAACTTGACCGCGTTCGCCAGCAGGTTCCAAACGACCTGTTGCAAGCGATCGGCGTCACCCGTGATTTGGCCGATGGATTGGCCGCCAGCTTGGCTATGAGATTCAGGCGAACTCATTTCATAAACCGTTTCGAGCGCGATGTGCTTGCTCTCGGCTGCGGGCCGCACGGTGTCGAGCGCGGCGGCGATGATTTCGATCAACGCCACCGGACGGGTTTCGAGTCTGAGTTTGCCGCTGATGATGCGGGCCGTGTCGAGCAGGTCTTCGATCAATTGAATCTGCGTCCGCCCGTTGCGCTGAATGATCTCGGTGATTCTGGTGATTTCAGGATCGTCCCGACGTTGTGCGTGCAACATGCGCGCCCAGCCGAGAATGGCATTTAAGGGCGAACGCAATTCGTGGGAAACGACGGCGAGAAATTCGTCTTTGCGTCGGTCAGCTTCGCGCAAGGCTTCTTCGGCGGCGCGCTGTTCAGTTACGTCGGTGTTGGTGCCGAACCAGCGCAACACCTTGCCTGCTGCGTCGCGGATGGGCAACGCGCGTGAGAGAAACCAGCGGTAAGCGCCGTCTTTGCCCCGCAACGGAAAGGTGTCTTCCCAAACTTCGCCCGTGTCCCACGAACGTTGCAGGCGCTCGATCACGCGCTCAAGATGATCGGGGTGATGCACGGTGCGCCAGCCCCAGCCCTGCATCTGTTCGAGCGTCGTGCCGGTGTAATCATACCAACGCTGGTTGTACCAGAAGATCCAGCCTTGCGTGTCAGCCATCCACGCGAATTGCGAAATGTTATCGGCCATGTCGCGGAACTTTTCTTCGCTGGCGCGCATGGCGGCGTCGAGCCTTACTTTTTCGACTGCGGCCCAGAGGCGTTCGGCGATGGTTTCGAGCAGCGTGATTTCGCGCGGTGCCCAGGCGCGCGGCTGATTGACGGCGGCCACCAGACTCGCCACCCAACGGCCATCGCGCATAAACGGTACGACGACGTAAGCGCGAATGCCGAGGGGCGCAAACGCCGCTTCGTAATAATCGGCGGAGCGCCGATCGGCCTGCGCATCTTCGACGACCAGCGTCCGTCCGGCGCGCAACTCCGTCGTGATAAAAGCAGGAAAGTCTGAAATACGATATTCACCCGCCAGAGAGGGCAACGCTGCGTGGTAATTCTGAACTACCCACCAGCTGTCGTGTGCTTCGTCCATCTCTGAAATGAAACAATGATTGAGTTCCAGGGCATGCCCTATTAACTCAGCTACGTCGGCCAGCAACTGCTCAGCGTCCTCCATTTCTATCGAGGCCGACCGGATGCGGTCTGCCACTTCGGCCAACAGGCGAACGTCCTGTTCATCTTCGATTTGTGCGTGAATGTCGGTCGAAGAGCCGAACCAGCGCACGATTTTTCCCGCCTCATCACGCACCGGCACGCCGCGCGTCAAAAACCAGCGGTACGTACCGGTGAGGTTGCGCAACCGCAGCTTCACTTCATAAGGCGTCCCCTGGCGTAGCGCCTCATGCCAGACCGCCAACACGCCGGGCAGGTCGTCGGGATGCATAGCCTGACTCGGATTACGCAAGCTCTCTTCGTAACTCATGCCCGTGTAATCCATCCATTGCGCATTGGCGTAATCGAGCGTTGCGTTGTCTTCGCGGCTGACCCAGATGATTTGGGGGAGCGATTCAGACAACGTGCGGAACCGCTCTTCGCTCGCGCGCAAGGCTTGTTCGGCCCGCTTGCGTTCGGTGATGTCCTGAATCACGGTCAACGCGCACGACTCGCCGCCGATCTCAAGCAATTCGGCTGACAGCAACCCGATGATTTCCGTGCCGTCTTTGAGGCGAAATTTATATTCTGCCGCGCGTATCAGTCCCGCGCGCTGCACCGTCGCCAACTCGCTGTTGCGGTCTGCCGGGTCCCATAAGCCGAGTTCAAGAGTGGTTTTACCAAGCGCTTCTGCACGAGTGTAGCCGGTGACGCGCACGAAGGTTTCGTTGACTTCGATCAGTTGCCCGGTTTTTAGAGAAGTCAGTGTGATCGCCAGCGGGCTGGCATTGAAAGCCTTGGCAAACCGCGTTTCGCTGGCCTGCAACGCGGCGGCGGCGCGCTTGCGCTCGCTGATGTCGGTAATCGCCGCCACAAAGCCAACGACTTTTCCGTTCGCCTCGAACTCAGGTGCATAAGCCGCGTGCATTAACAGCTTGCCGAGCCTCGCATAGGTGAGTTCGACCTCGAACTCGACCCGCTCACCGCGCAAGGCGGCCTCGACGTATTGCCGCAACGTTTTATATGCCGATTCTCCGACAATCTCAGAAAGGTGTTTGCCGAGGCAGTCGGCGGGGGTTAAGCCGAATCGTTCGGCGTAAGCTCGGTTGACGAATTTAAAGCGTCCTTCGACATCGCAATGCGCGATATAAACGGGCGCGGTGTCGGCGATCAGCGTCAATTGTTCTGCGCGCTGTGCGGCTAAGCCGCGCAACCGCTGAAGCTGCAGATTGGATTCGACGCGCGCCAGCAGTTCGCGCGCCGAAAAAGGTTTGATGAGGTAATCATCCGCGCCTGCTTCCAGACCTTCAACGCGCGACTCTTCACCCGCGCGCGCCGACAGCAGAATGACGGGAATCGTCGCCGTACGTGCATCGGCGCGCAAAGCCTGCAACAGACCAAAGCCATCCAGACGCGGCATCATTACGTCGCTCAACACCAAATCGGGCAAGCGCACGCGCGCTGCCGTCAGGGCGGCTTCGCCATCGGCCACGGCTTCGACTTCATAATTCGCGCTCAACAACCGCCGCACGTAATCACGCATGTCTGCGTTGTCGTCGGCCAGCAAAATTCTTGCCTGCGGCACGGCAAGCCGTTCGTCGCATTGGGTTGATTGAGTCTCAATCGAATGAGTCTCAATCGAATGAGTCTCAATCGAATGAGTCTCAATCGAATGATGCGAACTCGGCTTCCGCCCTTCGCGCTCTGCCGGTGAGGGAAGCCAGCGCAACGCTTCTTCGACATACGCCGCCGCGCCCGCCGCAGTGGTTTTCGGCGAGCGTGCGCGCCGGGCTGGCTGGTTGAGGCGTTCGGCGGGCAGATGCGCAAACCCACACGGAAGCGAGACGATGAATGCGCTCCCCTGATCTGGCGTGCTTTCGACGCTGATCTTACCGCCGTGCAAATGCGCCAATTCCTGCACCAGCGCGAGACCGATGCCTGACCCTTCGTGCGTGCGTCCGCGCGCGCCCTCGATGCGGTGAAAGCGCTCGAATAAACGCGTTTGATCTGCTTTGGCAATGCCGATGCCGGTGTCGCGCACGATGAGTTCGACAGCGTTACCGGCGGGTTTTATACATACTTCAATGCGCCCCTCGAACGTGAACTTGAAAGCATTCGAGAGCAGATTCAAAACGATCTTTTCCCACATTTCGCGGTCAACCCAGATGGGTTCGGCTAACGGCGGGCAATCAAGGGCCAGTTCCAGTCCGGCGCGTTCGACCGCCGAGCGAAAGACGCTCGCCAACTCACGCGTAAGCAAGGACAAATCTGTCGGTTCATAAAAAGCCTGCTCGCGCCCGGCTTCGATACGCGAAAAATCGAGCAGCGAGTTGACCAGCTTCAAGAGCCGCAAACCGTTGCGATGGATGAGCGCCAATCGTTCTTGTTGCGGCTCGCTCGCCTCGCTGAGCGCGTCTTCGAGAGGGCCGAGCATCAAGGTCAGCGGCGTACGGAATTCGTGTGAGACATTTGAGAAAAACGCAGTCTTGGCGCGGTCCAGTTCAGCCAGCGCTGCAACCCGGCGGCGTTCGGCCTCGTAAGCGCGCGCGTTGGCGAGCGCCGCCGTGATCTGACCTGCCAGCAGACTGATAAAGCCGCGATAAGAAGCGTCGAGCGCGCGCTTACG